>NZ_ARPN01000157.1:0-11810 GCF_054966645.1 Pseudoalteromonas sp. SANK 73390 | reverse complement strand
GATGTCGTCGGTTTCTATCGGGGTGGTAATTGAAGGCGTGCCAACACTCGTATCAATAGTCATTGACAGCCCAGATACACTATTAGTTGTGTTACCTGCAGGGTCTGTTGCTCTTGCGCTAATGGTATGTGTATTGCTAGACATCGCTGAACTTGGCGTTATGCTCCACACGCCACCGCTGACAACGGCACTTCCCACAGAGCCATCAACACTGGATATAATTGTGACTGTATCACCATTGGTGCCAGTACCCGTAAAGGTCGGCGTTGTATCATTGGTAATATTATCAGTATTAGAAGACCCTGTATCACTGCCTGAACTTAAATCTGGCGTACTTGGTGCTGTTGGTGAAGTTGTATCTATTGTGACATTCAAAGCACTTGAGCTACTACTTACATTATTACTACTATCCGTCGCTTTAGCAGAAATAGCATGTACTAAACCGGCAGTTAATGCGCTCGCAGTGATCTGCCAATTACCCCCAGTCGCCGTGCCAGTTCCTATCACAGTTGCTCCACCGCCAACCTGATCACTGTACAAAGTGACGGTAGAACCACTTTCTGCGGTACCACTTAGAGTCGGTGTTGTGTCATTGGTAATATTGTCAGTACTGGATGCTCCGCTGTCTGAAGCTGCATCTAAATCTGGTGTTGACGGTGCATTAGGTGCCACGTCATCTGTCACTGTTATTGTAAATGACTTTTGGAATGTGGTTGTACTATCATTGGTTTGCAAACAAACTATATAACTGCCTGCATTTAACGCTGCCTGAGTTTGTAAAATAGAACCATTTACCTGAAAACTACCATTATTAGTATCTGCAGTGCACGTTCCTGTTACACTAGATCCGGTGCTCACTAAGCTGTAACTATGGCTATCGCTGGTGTCTACATCTGTTGTTGATAACCCACCAATATTGGCTCCCGAACCAGTCGAAGACTGATTCACCGTAGTTGTAGACAAACTCATATCAGTTGGCGCATCATTTTGCGCGGTAATATTAATAACAGCTTGATTGGTACCGGTGCTATTGGCAGAGCCATCGTTAAAGGTAAAGTTTAACGTAATAGAAGATGAAGGAGATTCAGAACTATTACTATACCCAATTGACTGTATGACCGAGTCAACAATTGCCGATGTCGCGCTGCCATTAAAGGTCAACACTAAAGTACCGGCTGAGTTCGTGGTAACAGTGCCCACCGTAACGCTATTATAAGTAAATACATTGCCTTGCGTTAATGCGCCTAACAAGAGCCGATTACTAAATACATCTTCACTGTTAGCACCACCGCTGCGTGCAATAGTCAAGGTTGCATCATTATAATTACCATTACCCGCATTAAGTGCATCTAACTCAGTATCGGCTACTGTGGCATCGGTATCAATACCAATCACACTGCCATTTTCTACAAATGTTCCACCGCCATTTAAACTACTAAACACGGGTACATCATTCGGTGCAACAAAGGTTATGTCTGTATCACTGCCGTTATCTGCAACAGTAAAACTCAAATTACCGCCTGGGGTATTCGTTAACGTAATAGACACTTCTACATTGGCAAAATCGATTGCATTAGTATCAACTTCCAGCGTCCCTGTGCCATTAAAACGCACATTACTAGTTGATAACCCTGTCACATTGGTAACTTTTACTATGTCACCTATCGCTAAATCAGCAATAGTATCGCCATTTAAATCGGTTACTGCACCTACGAAGCTATCATTACCATCATTGCCTGTCATGGTATCTGTACCCGCACCTGGGCGAATGGTATCAGCACCACTGCCCCCAGTGATGGTATCAGAGCCATCTAAGTCAGTGGCAGAAATAACTAACACATCACTTGCAAACGCAGAGGCATTAATTGTTTGGTCAGCACTGATAGCACTTCCGGTCGTGTTTGTTACAGTGACAGACTGACCATTGGCATTAAAGTTATCAGTTAGGGTAATATTAAAAATACTATCAGTCCCTAATGCTATCCCTTCCACTGAAGACACAGTAGTATTAGCAAAATTAAACGTACCGCCATCCATTAGTTTAAGCACTTCTGTGCCGCCACTACCCGTTATAGCGTTTGAGAAATTGCTTACGTTTACACTATCAATAGCAACGGTTGCACCGCTAGTTAATGTTAATGAACCAATATTAAAAAAACCACCGCCGGTCACATCAGCGCCATCGCTCGCAGATACAACATCGGCAACCGAAGGCTCACCACTGAGCGAGCCAGTATAAGTATTACTCCCCACAGAAAAAGTAATTGCATCAGAGCCTGATGTCGCGCTAACACTCGTAGTGGATGACGATATATTTATTGTTCGCGTATTAGTTGAGTCATCCCCAATGTTATAACTTTCTATGCCAGTTAGAGTGGTAATATTACCATCGCCAGTAATGTTTATACTCTCTGAACCCGGCGCGGTTATCGTGCCTGTAAAGTCGCCATGCTGGCTAGCTGTCATGTTTACAGTTGCGCCTGATGCCAACGTCAAGTTAGTAACATTACTCACCGTTGCGCCTGTAATATTGGCACCATTGCCCATCGCTAACGTATCTGCCACAGTGTTCTCACCGGTAATAGTACCTGTGTAAGTCAATGTACCAATATCAAACGTTACCGCATCAGATGAAACACTCCCAGTAACCGAGTGCCCCGCTGCACTAATCGTTACGGTTCGAGCATTCGTGCTATCATCACTTAATGTGTAGTTTTCTATCGCTGAAACAGTTGAAAAGTTACCATCTCCTGAAATGGTCAATGTTTCTGTACCACTGCCCGATATTGTGCCTGAAAAAGATGATAGCTGTGATGCAGCTACACTTGCAGTACCACCACTGGCTACTGATAAGTTTTCAAAACCGCTGAGGGTTGCCCCGGCAATACTCCCAGTATTACCCACTGACAGGGTATCTGTTCCATTGCCGCCGGCTAAAGTGCCCGTAGCAGCTAAAGCCCCTACGTTTACGGTGTCATTACCAGTACTGCCGGTTAAGTTTTGCCCTGCAGCACCAAGTGTAAACGTGTTTGCTGAAGATAAAATATATGATTCAACGGCACTTCCCCCCGTTAAACCATCTGTAGAAGAACTAATAGTGATAGTCTCAGTGCCAGGTGCTGTAATTGTAGAAAAAATATCGTGCTGCGCTTCAGTCATAGTCACACTTGCACCACTGGCAAGGGTTAAGGAGCTAAATGCAGACAAGGTTGCACCACTGATGTTTGCGCCAGAGCTTGCTTGTAAAGTGTTAGTGCCCGTACCACCATTTAAGGTTGAGGTTGCAGTCAATGCTGCTACATTAACAGTATCATTACCTGTACTACCGGTTACATTTTGTGAGCCACTAGCCAGCGTAAAACTCATCGCAGTACCTAGCACATAAGTTTCAATATCGGCATCACCTGTTAGCGATTGATCGCCATTCGCACTGGCTATGGTAAATTGGTTGTCACCCGTGCCATTAATAGTACTAAAGCTTTCATGCTGTGATTCGCTTAACGTTAATGCACCATCGTTGTCTGGTGTGAGCGTCTCAAAATTAGTCAAACTTGTCAGGCCAGTCAAATCAACACTATCCACAGCAAATAATGTGTCTGTACCATTTCCACCATCCGCTGTTGACCCTGTAGCATGGCTTGTATTAGTAATAGCCAATGTTTCGTTGTCATCGGTAAAGGTAATCGCAGGTGATAAATTAGTACCGTTTGTGGTGTTAAAGCCAGCGGCGGCGCTATTGGCAGAAGTAACATTACTAACGCTAACCGTCGCCGTGCGACTAGTGCTATTTGCAGTACCGTCGTTTATCACAACAGTTACTGTTCTCGCTGTCTCATTGGGTGAGCTAGATGTATTGTTATAGCTAATGTTTTGTAAAAAAGTCTGTACTTCAGCAGCCGAAGCTGTCGCACCAGTGACCGTGATAGTGTCTTGCAATGTAATATCTGACGCACCAGAAATACCACTTAATGCATTTTGCGCCGCAACCGTTACATTTAGCCCTTCCGACGCACCATCTTGGTCATTCGTTAAACTCACTGTAATGGTCGTTATTGTATCGCCATCAGCCTCTGTGACCGTAGCACTTGGAGCTATATTTAAAGCACCACTGCCCTCAGAAAACGACACGCTATTATCATTACCGCCAGTACCTGAATTTAAATCCACATCTGGAATAGTATTGGCTGTGGTAAAATTAAATGTAGTATCGTTACTAAGCCCAGCAAAACTGTTACCTGATGTATCATCAATTGCAGTTGCATCAACTCTAATCGCATAGCTACGGTTTCCAGTTAAGTTGCTTGTTGGGTTCAAATATACTTTATCGTTTACAATACCAATACGCCCCGCGCTTGGGCTGGTAGTTGCACCGTCACTTTCTGTGGCCACGTTAAACACTTCAGCATCACTGCTACCTGTGACATCACGCACCGTAATATTACCCGTACCCAGTGCAATGTTTTCATCAAAATCAATAACAATGTTATTACTTACAGACACATCCGTGGCATTATCATTAGGGGTTGAGCTTGCGCCATCAAATGTGGGGTTTGTCGTGTCGATTATAAATGAGGTAATAGCAAGAGGGGTGTTTGAATTACCAGCGTCATCCGTTACGGTAATCGTACAATTACTATATGTACCCGCCGCCAGTACTGAACTATTATCCGTATCCGTAAGGGTAATAGGCTGATTACCCGTACTACTGATAGTTGTTGAAGTTGAAGTACCACAACTACCACCGACTGTAAATGCGCCAGTTTCTGTGCTACTAAACGTATAACTCGGTGTAGTATCGTTTGTTGGCGTTGTAACCGCTGTTACCTCTGCTACCGCTGGTGCTGTGGTGTCTACAGTAAAGCTCGTAATAGCCAGTGCATCACTGGAGTTACCCGCAGCATCTGTGACTGTTACGGTACAATTACTATAAGTGCCATCTGCTAATGCCGAACTATTATCTGTTTGCGTCAATATAATTGTCTGGTTGCCAGTGCCACTTATCGTTGTTGACGTCGAAGTACCACAGTTTCCCCCAATAGACAACGTGCCAGCTTCATCCGTACTGAAAGTATAATTTGGTGTGTTGTCATTGGTAGGTGTCGTAACAGGCGTCACCTGACTTAAAATAGGGGCTGTGCTGTCAGTAGCAACCGCATTATCAATAACGATATTGATAATAGCGTGACGAGGATCATAATCACTCCCTGAGTTGATTACCGGAAAGTCCAAAGTCACCTTATCAATATTTTTAAAAAGGTCATCATTAAAGTCTGATGCACGAGTCATGGTAAAAGACGTATTAGAGGAGGCATTCGGAATAACAACGTTACGAGTAACCTTAAGGTCACCGTCTAAATAACCTTTCAACGTTATTGAGTAATTACCATTATCAGTGGATGTTTGACGATAAAATGTGAATGACTCTAAACTAAAGGCGTCTCCATTTTCTTCATAAAGCATCATCCCAACGCTAGTTCCACCTCCATTAACACTTGTGAGTGAGGTAGAATAAGCAGCTGTGCCTGTGAAATATTGCCAGTCATTAATACTTATATAATCTGGTGCTGTACCTGCATCGAATATTAAACTAAAACCAGTAACATCATTTACACTATTTTCGCCATCTTTCAGGAACTGAAATCCTGAACCACTTCCTGCAGAAAAATTTACCGTCTGCTGGGCAGCCCAAGCATTGATTGTAACCAAATTAGCAACAGACAACCCGACTGACGCAATAGCCTTTGTGATCTTGTTTAATTTCATTATATTAATCCTAATGTTACTACGTCATAGCCACAACAATGGGTAACTACCAATTATTTACTATAAAATAATGTGTGTTTGTTTAATGATTAACCATCAAACAAACACGTACTTCAACTGATTAAAGCAAACCAATCAGCTATCACAATCATTATGAACGTGATGGATAAATACCCTGTAATGCAATTTGCCAATTCATGGGCAATACTGGGTTCATGATATTAATTGGGCTTGAACTGCCTGTACTTCCTATCGTAACTGTTCCGCCTGAAGTACCTCCACCAGACACAGTCAATCCTTCAATACTTGTTAAGCTTGCAGCCTGAAGGCCCGGCTTAAAGTATGCTTGGCTGCTATTAGCTGCAAGATAAGTTGAGGAGTCAGGTATTTTTGTATTGGCATCGTTTGTAGCAACTTGTAGCACACCAACCACGTCACTTCCTCCACCAGAAGGTGAAAAAGCAGCTGTATGTATGTGAGATGGAATTTGAGAAGTATCAAGAGATATTCTTTCAGAGCCCATTTTAATACCAAGATTATAGTTGAAGCCCCCAGGCATAGCCCCATAACCAACAGGGCTACGACCTCGTAAATCAGGCAAACCAAAAGTGGTACGAGCATCACCACCAAATGTTGATCCAAGTAATGAAAACAAAGCCGTATTCTCGCTAATTGCCTGCATCTGCCCCCAACACATACCCCAATTCTCAATGGTAAAAGTACCGCCGAAAGCAGTAAGTGTGCCAATAAATGGTTCAGTAGCCATATTTAATTCCTCATAATTTGTTTTATACTCTTGTTGCAAAACAACACAAACAGAGTGTGTAATTTAGTTTTGTTCTCAGTTATAACCCTGTCGCGAACTAATCGCGATGTGTGCTTACATACAACTTAAATTCACAATGTAAGCCGCCTACTCTGCCTGTGACTCTTGTTCATCAACGCCACTAGGCAAAAATACTGGTGGTATAAAAAACTCTGGTAGTGAAACACGCCGAGCTTCTCCTGATAGCACTTTGTCTAAGCACACGGTACCAATATCATTCACGCTTAGCTCAAGTTGTGCATCGTCACTGCTTGGAAATCGCCAATAAAGTTCAGTTGTTTTGTAACGTAGTAATGCCATTTGTTCGTACTGATCAAACGCACTGGGGCTTTCACAAGCTCTATCATGAAAGTTCTCTAATTTTTGTTCACCCAAAAATTGTACTAACAAAGACCCCATACCTGGCACATCAATGATTGCATTTTCTCCAGAGGCTATAGTGAGCTCCCCTTTTCCCTCAAGTGGTGCTATTTTTTCTCCATTGTCAGGACATGCACCACCATTAAAAGGATAAGCTATTAGCTCATATCCATAACGGTTGGTTAAACCTATCTTAATATTCATATCTATCTCGCTTCTGAGGTTAATATCAGAGCATAGTTAGACTGCAGAGGTGATAAATTACATTAGCCTAATAGCTAGGCTTTTAATTTATCGCCCCTTCTCAACTAAGCCACCATAAAAATTGCTTATCTACTATTTACTGCTACATCGTTATCAAATACTAAACCGGGCTCTAAACCAAATAAAAGCGCAAAGCGATACCCATCAAAACACCCTTGAGTAGCGCCTAAAATATCTAACTTTACGGCACCATCATGTGTTTTCACTATTAAGCCACTTTTTAAGCCAAGCTCAATAATGGTCCCTGGTGTAATACCTTTTAATGCACACTCAACCTTTGAAGCCTGTAATAATTGAAAAGTACTTTGACGAAATATTAGTTGTGCACAAAACCGATCTAAGTTGCCCGCTTTGGCCATATTAACAATGTCACTTGTGTTACATGTGCTCCAGTTAACCACTAAGTCGGAAGGTTGCAATGCAGGCGCTAATTTTGTGTACTCTGTAGTTTGTTTACACAATGCTAACTGATTGTTTTGTTTCAATTCGCAATACTGCGATATCAAATGAAGCAATGCCTGTGATGTCTTTTGATATAAACATTGAATAGTGTCAAAAGGGTGAATATCTATCTCTACATCACATGCTATGTCACCACAATCTAGCTCTTGTGTAACCTGATGCATGGTCAGTTTGGTTAACGTTTCGCCATTACGAAGCTGCCAATAGAGCGGCTGTGGGCCTCTATATTCTGGTAAGGGGCTTGGATGAATATTCATAAGCTCACCATTAAAATATTGCATTAGTGGCTTTCGAATTTTATGCCTAAATAAATAAACGACCCCACAATTAACGGCTAACCTATCTAGTTGCGACAGCAAAGCGTCATCGCCATTTTTACTATAAGGTAATGTGGTGATATTTTGCTGCTTTAACCATTGTTGCAGCTGCATTAAATCAGGGTTAGGCTGCCCATCGACTAATACCACGCAAGCTAATTGATTGGTTTGTAATAAATATTGCACAACAGGTAAGCTTTGGCAGCTACCCGTAAAAACTGCGAACTTTTGCATTGCTGCCTCCTTACAACTTTACAGGCACAAATCCAGGTAAACCGCTCAATTGATAATAAAACTGCACCATGTCGCCACTGTGAGCGACAAAATGGGTATGCTCTATATCTTTGGGTTTAGCATCTATGTAAAAAGTCATGTCCGGTCTAGGATGCGTTACACCTGAGTCATATTGCTCTACACCTTCATCAGCAAAAGTGTCTATGTGAGCATATATAGCTAAAATACGCTTCCCCATATCTTTCACTCCTGAGGGTAGTTTAATCTTGCTCGCAGGAATAACCTTTACTCCATCTTGCAATTCAAGTTCTTGCATATTGAGCAACGTTGACTTATTAATACTTAATATTTCACCAAGCTCTACTCGGTCTTGCTGCGCATCGTTATTTACATTTAGCGAGTGGCTGTATTGTGCTTGCTTCCATTGCTGGTTAAACTCTGTTTCACCTACTACCATCATCCCTCTAACCGATACATTTTGCGGGATCATCAAGCCGTCAATTGTTAAAAACTGCACCAAGTGTTTAGCAATACTTAACTGACCTTCTTTGGTAAAGCCATGCTGCATCGCTTCAAGTACAAGAATATCAATTGATTCACTGGGCTTATACTCTGTCGCATCAGCTTCTTCTATTCGCAAAATATATTCACTAAGTTGCAAATCTTCTACTAGCTGTGTGAGCGCTAAAATTGCACCTGGATGAACGTCCACCAATATCACTTTAACCTGTTTATTAGTGAATTTTTTACTCTCTTTGTAATAACTTAATAATGGTAATAATAATGGTGCAAAAGGACCGCACGCGGGGTAGAGGATCGTAACTGAATCATTATGTTTAAGCTTACTATGTATTGCTCGGTCTAAACCGCGTGCATATCCTTGAATGCGATAAACATCTTTAATTGTGTGCTTACAGTTATGAGGTGACATTATTAGCCCTGAGGCTGATACATACTGTTTGGTGAGTAATTCTTCACTAAGCTGCGCCAATGCCATAGATTGCACAGCTTGGTCATACATTGCCTCAAAAGCTTTAAGTAAAGTGCTATGCTCTGCTTTTGTGTCGCTCAACACCAAAGTCATTGCATCAGTGAAACTTTTTTGTAAAACCTGCTGTCGCTGCCCAGTCGTTAATTTTGCTTTTAATAAGGACTCTAGCTGTGTGCGTATTGAGTGCTTCAATAACTCATCAACACGAGGCTCAGCGTAATCCAACACGGGACCGTGTTCAACTTGTTGTTTTTCCATCTATGCTACCTAGCTCCAAGGATCCTTGACTAAATCATTAACTTTAATGTTCAATTTGAACTTATTATCATTCTTCCTTTAGTCTAGCCAAACATGATAAAAGTACTAATTTTTTTAAAAAAAAGAATGCCGTATTGAACTTGCATATTCCTGTATTCTAAAAATCAATTCAAAATAGACCAATCACCTTTGACGTGCACCAAAGTACCAACTGTAAAGTTGGTACTTTATTTAATAGATAGGTTGCAGCCATAATTGCACTAATAATTCAATCTGCTACACACCTCTTATTTAGGTAAATCCACTATACTAAGAACATGAACAATATGAAATTACACCCAATTACACTTACATCAAATCAGGTGTATTTCTTATTTAGAACAGGTAAATAGCGATATTTCTGCCTTACCTATATCAATGTAGGTGCCTTGGAGATAACAGGAGTCGATAGCTATACTATCGACATGCTTCACGGCCGAAGATGGATGGCTTAATTATTAAGCAAATTAGTATAAAAATAACAGTGCTCTGTGACATTTACAGGGAGTCCATATAAGCCCCGAATCTTTAATTAATCAAAAAACTAAAAAATAGCCGTTCCAAGTTGCTCAGATAAGTACTCAAGCGCCGCTATACCTGCAACTGAGTTACCAAATTTATCTAACCCCGGAGACCATACAGCAATGGTAAATTGACCAGGCACTACAGCAATAATAGTACCAGACACCCCTGACTTACCTGGCATACCCACTCGATACGCAAAATCTCCTGCTGCATCGTATAAACCACTGGTAAATAGCAAAGAGTTTAGCTGCTTAGTTTGTTTGGCACTGATCAGTTGTTGCTGGCTTTGTGCGCAATAACCTTGATTAGATAAATAGGAGAATGTGCGGGCTAACTCAACGCAATTAAGCTCAATCGCGCAGTAATTAAAGTAAGACCAAAGCACTTCTTCTACTTCATTACTAAAATTACTAAATGACTTCATTAAATAAGCCATGGCTGCATTGCGGTAGCGATACTCAAACTCAGATTGTGCCACGCGCTTGTTGATGACTACCTTTGCATTACCTGATTGGCGGCGATACTGCTCTAACATAGTATGGATAGGGGCCCCCAAACGAGAAAAAAGTGCATCACAGGTTACAATAGCACCGGCATTAATAAAGGGGTTACGCGGAATACCATTTTCAAATTCGAGCTGTGTTAACGAATTAAAAGCAGTGCCAGAGGGCTCTTTACCTACTCTTTGCCATAGTTCATCTTCATATCGTTGCAACGCCATGGTTAACGTCATCACTTTTGATACCGACTGAACAGTAAAGCGTGTATTACAATTACCAGCAGTGAAACTGTTACCCTCATTAGTATGCAACGCAATTGCAAATTGCCCTATCTTTTGCTCAGCTAATGCAGGGATATAATCAGCAACTTTGCCTGCATGTAATAAAGGTTGTATGTGATTAAATGTGGCATCGAGCACCGCTTGATAATTGGGCATTAAAACAACTTCTAGTAACTGAAAATGTTGCCCAGTCTAGCATAAAAAAAGGGCCTGTTAAGGCCCTTAGGTAGTTGTTACGCATAAGCTCTATTACCTAGCGTAAATCCATCTCTTGAATTATTTCGTGTGCAATTTCCGGCGTAGTACTCACCGGCTTACTGTGTAAATCAGCTTTAAGCTGCCCTTTTCTATGTTTTAGTGAGGCATCTAACTTTTTAGCGGCGCTTGCTATTGACGGGTACATCACGTCCCCCTCTCCTTTAACGGCAATACGAACACCTGAATAAGTGGTTGTAATTTCTGTGTAAAACTTTTTATTCTCGTTACTTACAATAATATCTAGTGCTAATAACGATGGAAAATGATTGGCGGTTTTGGCAAACTTCTCTTCAACGTGAGCTCTTACTGCATCTGTAATATCCACATGGTGACCCGAAAGATTTATCTTCATACATTTTTCCTTTTCTTGTTTACCTCAACAATAGTATTGAGGGCATTTTATAAAACCTCAAGGGTAAAATGTCAGATTCTTTTCATTAATGTGAAAATTGTGCGCTAGATCACAAAACTAAAACATACGCTTAAAAAGCGTAAATAAGATAAGATTTTGAATAAAAGATGGAATTTTAGAGCGGGCCGCAAAAGTAATGTATTTTTATCAGGCATAAAAAAAGCCTCGCAAATGCGAAGCTTTTTAAAATGGTGCCCAGAGGCGGAATCGAACCACCGACACGAGGATTTTCAATCCTCTGCTCTACCGACTGAGCTATCTGGGCAAAAACTTTATTATATTAAAAATCTAATAAGATTTTCAATACTATCTCAAATGGC
>NZ_ARPN01000156.1:0-3358 GCF_054966645.1 Pseudoalteromonas sp. SANK 73390 | reverse complement strand
TGTGCCACCACCGCCTCAGGCAGGGTGTAATGCGGTGGCGTCTATTGTAATGATAGCGGTTGCGGTGGTGGCGACGATTGCCACGGCGGGCGTTGCGGCGGGAGCCTCGTATGGGACTATTATGTCAACAGGTGCAGGGGTGTTAACAGGTGGCGCAGCGCTTGGTACAGCTACCCTTACTACGGCATTAGGGTCAGCGGCGTTGGCTGGGACAGCGTCAGCAGCTATCGGCGGTTTTGTAGGCTCGGCGGTATCACAAGTTGTGGGTAAAGCCATGGGGGCAGTGGACAGCTTCTCGCTGAAAAATGCATTTGCGTCAGGCTTAACCGCGGGCGCTACGGCAGGCATGGGCAGTGCTTTGAGGCTAACCCAAGCTTCAAGCTGGGCTATGGAAGGTACAAAACTATCATCCTACGGTAAGGCGGCAATGGGGGCTACTTCAGCAGTTAGTTCGGTAGCTGCAAATAAGCTCGTGGGCAATAAAGCTAGCTTTAGATGGGGTGATGTGGCGGCTTCGGCTCTTACGTCAGCGATTGCACCGGGGGATTATAGTGCGACAGGCAAGGGGACACTGAATCCAATCAATGGTATTATTCAGTCGGGTATCCGTTATGGTGCGGATAAGCTCTTTGGTAATGAAGCGAGTTGGAACTTTGGAAATGTTGCGGTAGATGCGCTTGGCAATGCGTTGGGGAACTCAATTGTAGGTGGCATACAAAAATCTGCTGCTGAAAAGCGTCAAGAAGAGTTAAACAAGTATGCAGCAATGAGTGCCAAGTTAGGCGCTGATACGAGCAGAAAAGTTAATAGCTCATTAAACTTTGATGTGGCATTACCAAATCTAGATAACGATCCACAATTTCAAAATACTCTCGCAGGGTTAACGCCTCAAGAAGTTGCTTTGAGGGATATGAGTCGTGATGTGAGTGGAATTAATCAATTGAGCGCTAGCTTGAAGTTTGATTTGTCCAACAAAATCCAAAGTAGTGCCCAACAACAATACCGCATTGATCAACTTGTAGCAGATACATCTCAATTGCTGGGAAGTAATAGAGATGTTGAATTGTCCAGTAGCTACTCTTTAGATGGGGTAGCTGGAGGAGCTGCACTTGGTATAAGAGCAGGCATAACGAAAGGGATTCGTGTTCAGACTGGCATGAAAGGATACTCATATGGCAATGCTGTTCATGACTCGAAAGTACGTGTTAACACATACCTAAACGAAATTCCTACAATTCCTGAGAAGCACCGATTGCCAAATGGAGCCTCTATTGACGCTTTAGAACGAAATGCACGATCTGCTGTCAATGCTCGAAATGACGTTCTGAATTCTTCAAGAAGCCAACTATCTCCTGATGGACTTAAGTACTCAGAATCATTGAAGAAGCAAGGGCTTAGTTTTGACGCGCTATTGGAAAAGAGTCTAAATAATCCTAAAAGGGATAATTTCACATACGAGCAGCACTTAAGATCGATCACGGAGTCATCAGGAAAGTCTAATCCTGTAGTGACTAATTCAGCTAGATCAGTTGTAGCTTTGGATAAGCTTGGCAAAGCGAGTTTAGTTGCAGGGGTAGCTATTGATTCTTATAGCTTAGGCAGTGAAATTAATACGAGTCTTCAAACTGGCAATTGGGATAATACATATCAAGAGAGTGCAAGAATCGGAGGAGCTTGGACTGGAGCTTGGGGTGGAGCTAAAGTAGGAGCCGCAACATTAGCGACTGCTGGCTCAGTATTTGGGCCATTAGGGACTGCTGCTGGAGGGGTTATTGGTGGAATAGGCGGTGGTATTTATGGATATGTTAAAGGTGGTGAAATTGGCACCGCAATATACAACTGGTGGAATTAACAAATGAGCACAGTAAGTAAAATATTATACAAAGAAAGTACGCATGCTAAGTGCTTATTTGTTGATTCTATAGGACAAGGCTATGAGTCTGATGGCTCAAGAGCCTTTACGAAAGTATCGCCCCCGGAAAACCAGAAATTTTTAACTACTGGTGGGGATGCATTAACATTTATCACTAATAAGAAAATAATGTCTGCAAAACATGGAAGCATCGATATAGACTCGCCTAATCTCAGAATTAATGGGGGATACCCAAGTTCATATCAATTAGATGTTTCCAATGGGAATATCTTTATTGTGAATGGTGTATCGAGCACTACGGTAATTGTTGTAACAGATCAAATCAGAAAATATGAAGTGCCTATGTACGCGCTATATGCGTCAGTTACTGATAATGATGAGTTATTGTTAGTTGGTATGAAGCATAGAACGGTAAATTCTGACGGTGAATGTACAAAAAGAGGTAAGGCAATCTTAGCCAAATTAAATTTATCTAAGGATGCTTATATGTTTGATTCATTTGGGCTTCGACTCCAAGAGTTAGCAGCTAGCTCGGTAAATTCAGAGCTTAGCTCTCTTAGAGTTAGATTAGAGAGTTGGTTAGACGGGGCGTCGTTCAAAGGAGGCCATGTTTTAATCGGAGGAATTGCTGATTTATACGTCGATAATGATATAGTCTTTTTAGGTGCGAAACCCGAAAGTAATGACTTCGTAGGTGCTTCGATTTTCTATTTAGAAGGTGATGAAATACAGCCGTTACATTATTTGGCGGGCAAAGAGTATTTATCGCTAATATCTAATGATGATTCGTTGACGATATGTCTATCGAGCCGAGAAAATGGCTGTAATACCAATATTGGTAATTTATCCATAGTCACAATAGAAAGCTTGAGTGATTCATTAATGGAAAAGGCTATGAAGTTCACAGGTATCTCTGAGTCAGCAGAAATATCTAGGTTCAATGTAGCAAAGATTGAAAATGGCTGTTACGTAGGTTTAATAGAAGAAATTACAGGCTCTATTAATAGAAAAGTATGGCAAATAAATAGTAACGATCTTGTTAATTGGACAGCTGTTCCAATAACTGAGCTTACTCTTATTTAAAACTTATAAAATAAAAATACCACCCACAACGCCCTTGGTTTACCGAGGGCGTTTTTATTTGTTAGCGGCTATTCATTCTTAGTCGCTGCTCTTTCTTAGCTGCTTTACTTAGGCAGATTGTTGCTGCTTGATCAGTGCATCGAGCATCTCGCTAATAAACTTTTGTTTTGTTCTTGGCATCAAACTTATCTGTTCAATTTGTCGTTGTAGTGTTGAAGCAGGACCTCGTTTAATCGGCTGTTGATCGATACCTGTTAATTGCTCTAATGATACGGCAAACAGTTTTGCTATTTTAGGTAGCATTGATGCAGAATAAAAATAAACATGATAAAAATAAACATGACACCCATTTTTATTTGCGTGTTTTTCATTCACTGTCTATCTTTTATCTATCGCTTTAAG
>NZ_ARPN01000155.1:0-751 GCF_054966645.1 Pseudoalteromonas sp. SANK 73390 | reverse complement strand
ATCATCAGATCCCAACTCAAATTCAGGTAAAGACTCTAAATCTTCATCTGAGATCTCTTCGTTGTTACTTTGCTCAGAGTCATCTAGTGCATCACTGATCACATCTGACTC
Organism: Pseudoalteromonas sp. SANK 73390; assembly: GCF_054966645.1. NCBI lineage: Bacteria > Pseudomonadati > Pseudomonadota > Gammaproteobacteria > Alteromonadales > Pseudoalteromonadaceae > Pseudoalteromonas > Pseudoalteromonas sp. SANK 73390. Next base: position 640 of record NZ_ARPN01000155.1, on the reverse strand, counting down.
GTCAAGTTCATCATTCAACGACTCTTGTGCTGCTTGTTCATCAAACTCAGCTAAAGACTCTAAATCAAGATCGCCATCTTCCATTTCTTCATTTAATTCATCCAGCTCATTATCCAGCTCATCTGTTGCAAGAGAGCTTTCAGCCATGGCATCAGTTAAGCTTTGCTCTGTTTGACTAATTGATGGCTCGCCAAGACTATCATCAAGCTCAAGTTCTGGATAACTCTCAAGCTCCATGCTGGGCTCAACCAAATCTTCTAGCTCTTCCTCATTACCCTCTTCAGATAAATCAACTTCATCAGCGAGAGGATCATCTCCTAGCGCAATTTCTTCTTCATGACCGAGAACATCGTCCCAATCATCCAGCTCTTCTTCATCCAGCTCATTTAATAAATCATCGACACTTTGTAGTTGAGAAAGCTCGGATTGCTCATCTACTGTTTGCTCAGGCACCTCGTCTTCATCATCAACAATATCATCAACAATATCATCAAGCGATACATCAAATTGATTTTCGTTTAATTCTTGATCACTTTGTAACAAATCGTCGATGTCATCCAAGTCAGACTCGTCTAGTTCACCTTCAATACTTTCAGTTCGTTCATCGACCGCTTTAGATTCAGGTTCTATTTCAGATTCA
>NZ_ARPN01000154.1:0-3507 GCF_054966645.1 Pseudoalteromonas sp. SANK 73390 | reverse complement strand
TGTTAACAGTGTTGACGAGTTAAACGCGGCCGCGTGGGCATGGCAAGAGGCATACAACGCAGACAAGATTGACGAGCAAAACTGTAAGCATAGCCGCCATAAATTGCCGCGCTTAGATGTTTGGCTAATGATTTACCAGCCCGAATATAGGCACCGCTTGCGCCAGTTGCCCGACGAGCAAATATGCCGCTTGCTGCTCACTAAAGAAGGCGAAACCCGTAAGGTTAAAGGCGATTTAACTGTGACCTATCGCCACCCCGTTACTAAGTCGCAATTGGTGTATGACGTATCGGAGCTTGAACACATCCTCAACGGTATGACAGTTGACGTTAGCCCTGTAATTGTGGGCGAGTCACCTGATTTGATGGTGGGTGTAAAAACCCCCTTGGGCGATGTGGTGTATCACCAAGTTAAGCCGCTGGAGTTTGACGTTGCTGGGTTCCGCATTGATGCGCCAGTAATTGGCGAGCGCTACGCAAGCCATGCTGATAACGCCACGCAAAGCGCGGTGAAAGCCGCCGACAGGCTGGCATACCCGAACATGAGCGACGAAGAGATAGAGAAAGCCAAAAAAGCCAAAGCGGCACCGTTTAACGGCAAGTTGGTTACTCACTCTCATTTACAAGACGTTGAGCACGAAACGCGGATCACGCCCAAGGGCGAAACCATCCAGCCAGATAACCCAGTAGCTAAACAAATTAGTGAAGCACCAAAACGCAAAGGTAAGGTTTTAGACGAAATTGACCTGCGTATACAAGTGGCTGAGCGGTTGGGCCGCGCATTAAGACCAACAGAAGTTGAATGGCTGCAAAGCCTAGTAGTTGTTGAAACGGAATTAAATAACGTATTGGAGCAGTTGCACAACGGGATAGCGGAAACCCCAGTGTATAAGTTAGCGAGATAATCCGTGGCAAAACAAACCAAGCTCAGCGTTGTATTTGATGTACTGAGCATAAAACAAGCCCAAGTTGTAAGGGCACTGGCGGCCAAAGGACTCAAATTTAGCACAACCAGCCTGAGCCGTTTAAAAACACAAAACGAGTGGCCCAAACACTGTAAGCGGGCCGAGATTGAACAACATATTACAGAGTATTTACGGGCGCACGGCGCAACTGACGATCAGCTATCTGGTTTGTTTGGTTGGGATGAGCCAAAGCAACCAAGCAAACCAAAATCGGAGGAAGAAGAGATGAAGCAAGCCCAGCTAAAACCAGCAACTAAAGAGTTTTTTAAAATTAGACGAGACCCGTTTAATGACGAGTTTGAAAGCGAAGACGACTTCTTTTTGGTTGATTCACATTTGCAGGTTATTGAAGAGCTTTTGTCAGCAGCGAGAGCCAATTCAATGGTGACTGTTACGGGTGAAGTTGGCAGTGGTAAGTCGATGATCCGCCGTTTGTTTGAGCACAAAGTAAGGGAGGAGTTTTCTGAAATTACGATCATCTCCCCTAAGCGCATGAACAAGAAAAAGCTAACGTCGGATGATGTGTCTAGAGCGCTATGCCGTGAGCTAGGTATAAAAATCCCCAATAGCAGTGAATATAGAGATGATGAGATTGAAAGTACGCTTATAGAGCGCAGCCGTAGCGGTCACAGGCATCTATTGCTCATCGACCAAGGGCAGGATTTATCGACTGATTTGATCCGTGAACTTAAATGTTTGTGGGAGTTAACGTCTGGTTTTAAGCGTGTGATTGGTATTGTGTTGTTTGGTCAACCAGAGCTGAGAACAAAGATACAAGCACACAAAATGCGTGAATTTAGTATGCGAATACATGATATACGCATGAGGCCACTGAACATCGATGCTATTGCCTATATGAAGCATAAGTTTATACGCATTGGTGTAGACCCGATGAAAATTTTTACAGAAGAGGCATTGAGCGCAATACGTGGCAAGTGCTATGGCAAGGTTGGTAAAGGCGTTGGTTTTGATGATGAGAACTTAGACCAAACGTACCCACTGGCTATAAATGTATGGTTGGCGCATACCCTCAACGTAGCAGCAACGATAGGCACTCAACATATCGACGAAAAATTTGTACAGAGGGTTTAACCATGAGCGCACACGTAGAAATAACACTCACTGGCGTTGCGAACGTCAAGATCACAAAACAAGTCACGTTACCAAAAGCCGAAGCCGACAAGCTACTGGCCGACGACAGCAAAATGCAAGACATGCTGACGAGCAACAACGCGGTTGAGGTTAAAGACTGGGGCCAAGTATTCGGCAAAAAGCACCGGGAATTTGTGATCACAACCCCCGAACCTGGTTACTCATGTGCAAACCACCATTGTGGTTGGGTGGGTAATGAAAGCGACAAAGCAATGGTTTATGTGGGTGCTCAACTCAGCCCCGCGTGCCCCAAATGCAACTCAGTTAAGTTTTATAAAGTTCAGCAGGTGGTGCCCCGTGGATAAGCGTATTTTAGACAAAATCAAAAAGTGTTTGGCGCTGGCTAAGTCTGCAACGAACGAGAACGAAGCAGCCGCAGCTATGCGCCAAGCACAAGCATTGATGAATAAACACCGCATAAGTGCTGAAGATGTAGACATGAGCAACATTGAAGAACGCCGCTTTGCATTTGGTGTAAATCGAATTGTGAATTATCAAGCAAATTTATTGCATTTAATAAAGCGGGCATTTGGCGTTGAAGTGGTTATATCACGCAGTTTTACGGGTAGTGACGTTCGATTTATTGGAGTTACGCCACAGCCTGAACTGGCGGGCTATTGCTGGGAGGTGTTGTTTGCAAAATTAAAAACAGAGCGCAGCAATTACGTTAAAAAGCAGCCTAAGCAGTGTAAACGCGCCACTAAAGTGGCAAGAGGCGACCAATTTGCGCTGGGCTGGATTTATGCAGTAAGCCAGAAAGTTCATGATTTTGCGCTGAGCGAAAGCGAATCTGCATTAGTTAAAACATATAAAGCTAAGCATTACCCCGATTTAACAACAAAAGATGCTATGGAAAGGGGCAAAAAAGCGAATGTTGGCAATGCGATAAGTGACGGGTTTAGCGCAGGCAAAAAGCATTCAATCAATCGGCCAGTTAATGGTCAATCTCAACAAAAACTTTCAGTGCAGTAGGTGAAGTGATGGAACAAGAATTTTATACAAACAGAAGTGGTTACAAAGTCCCAGCCAGCAAAGTGAGCGACAACGACAAAGCGCAAAATACGCTGGTGTTAGAGCTGGTGCAGCGTGCAAAGCAGCTAAATGCAGAGCATGAGAATTTTAAACGCGGCGTGTATTCGCAAGTAAACGATTTTATTGCGGATATGGCCCATAGCTACAACGTTGAGATTGGCGGAGCCAAGGGCAACATTACTCTAACCTCGTTTGATGGCAAAAGCCGTGTAAAGGTTGGCGTTGCTGACGACATAAGTTTTGGCCCTGAAATCCTAATAGCAAAAGAGTTGTTTTTAGGTGTTGTTAATGGGTTGCTGGAAAAGCTAGACGATGAAGCCCAGCTAATAAAAGACATAGTAATGAATGCGTTTGAAACC
>NZ_ARPN01000153.1:0-19844 GCF_054966645.1 Pseudoalteromonas sp. SANK 73390 | reverse complement strand
TTAAGTCGTCAGGAAGGTATGGCCAATCAATACGGTAATATCGGCATTATCTATAAAATACAGGGTAAGCTGGATGATGCTAGACATGTCTGGTTGAAAAGTGAAGCCATTTTTGTGTCCGTTGGCGCCACCCCTCAAATCGAATTAGTTCGAGGTTGGCTGGAAAGTTTAGAAGCAACAACAGTAGATTAGACACACCGGCAAAGATACCTTGCTGCAGGGTGAGCCTTCCCCCTGATTTCATATCATATGTAAACCACTTTCCACGCTCCAATGGGCTCCATAAATTTTTAAACTCGTCACATCAAAACATCGACGAGCGAGAAAATTATGGAGTTTTTACCACTCCCCAAACAGCCCAAGTCTTGTGTATTTAGGTTGGTACCAAATAGTCAGTTACACGTTAATAAAGCAAATAATGCGACAGAAGTATTTGATAATGAGGGCGCGTATTGGGAATTTGACGTTGAATTTGCAAATGTGCCTGAAGCGGATGCGTTGGTACTGGATGCATTTTTAGTAAAATTGCGCGGCTCGGTGGGTGCGTTTTTGATGCATGACTATCGCTATGAGCAAACACAATTAACCACAAATGCCTATGTGAGTGGCTCATATCAAGATGGTAATACGTTGGCTGTTACCAACCTGCCTGCGGGCCAAATGTATGCGCGCGCTGGAACTAAAATTCAAATTGGCTCAGGCGCTGCCGCTGAGCTTAAAATACTCACACAGAATGTAGAGCCTGCAAATTACGGTGCGACGCTGTTGCATTTTGAATCGCCCATGCGTCGCATTCCTATGCATAACACCCCTGTTATTTTTTATAAGCCAGCTGGTGTATTTCGGCTCGCAGATAACAAACAAGGTTTGGCCGATGCGCAGTATAAAAGTGGTGTTGTGACATCGTGGAAAATTAAAGGGCGGGAGTCGTTTTAATGGAAGCCGTCAAACTGTCGTTAATTAATAAAATTGCCAATGGCCGTATGCGTTATTTTGTGCGTTTAAACCTACAAGAAGGCGATTTGCGGCTACACACAGGTGTGGGCGAGCGGCGCTTTTTAAACAGCACTTGGCTGGGCTTGGGTGCGCTTGGTCAAGTAAGCGAAATACCTGCAAACGATTCAAATACGATAAGCAGCATTCGCCTAACCCTCACCACCCCAAACTCAGACATTTTAGGTGAAATAGCAGCGCACGACCCAATTGGTGCGCCAGTTGATATTTATTTAGTGAGTGTAGATGAGCACTATCGCGTAGATGAATATCAGTTGATTGAAAGCGGGTTTATCGTCTCATGCGATACAAAGCGTGGTGCATTGTCAAAAATCAGTTTGGCGGTCACTGGCGAGTCTGAGCGCTGGCAGCAGGCGCGCTTGCACCAACGTTGGAATGACTCAACACAAAAAGCACTTTACCCGGGGGATGCGTTTTTTTCTGAGCATTCATCCACGGTTGAAAATGTGTTGCCAGACACGCAACCAGGACGACGCGTAGGAGGTGGTAATGAGTTCCGTCACCGTTAAATTAGTTGCATATATTCTCGAATGTGGTGGGCGTCGGTTTAAATTTGGCCAGTTTGACTGCTGTTTGTTTGTCGCAGATTGGGTTAAGTACGTGCGTGGGTTTGACCCCGCCCCTGAGCGTGGCACTTACACCACATTTAAACAGGGTTTAAACATCATTAAACACGGGTTTAAACACATCTTTGAACAACGTTTAAACGTTAAAACTACACTTGTTGATTTTGCTAAACGTGGTGATGTGGCTTTGTGTGAACATAGCGGTGAATTAGTGGGGGGTATTGTTGGATTGGGTTGTGTATATTGCGTGTCTGACGAGGGGTTAACGACTCTGCCAATTGACTCGCTTCGCTATGTTTATGCGTTGGAGGACATTCATGAGTAAGGTGGTTGATGTTGTTGGTGATGTGGTCGAAGGTGTGTGGGATGCCACCGTTGGTGCTATTTTTGATGGTTTAACCCCAGATATTGACCAGCCAGAGCAAGACACCGCAACGCTTGCCAAAGGTTTGCAAAAAGGCATTGATAAGCCACGCCGTATCACATTTGGCCGTGACCGTGTTGGCGGTGTTATTGCGCACCAAGCCACCGTGGAGCGTGGCGAAAAAGAGTTTATTCAACTGATTATTTTAATCAACGGCGCATCGATTGATGCGCTCGAAAATGTGTATGTAGCAAACAAGCCGCTAAGTAGCTACCCGCGTGAGTCGTACGATTATGCATTGGCCGATGGCCGTCATACGCATGCAATTCAACTGGCTGTACAACGAATGGAAGGGTGGACGAGTCAGCACATAGGCTACGAGCAAGCCCATATTTACATTGAGTTTGAGAATAACCGCGATGTATTCCCCGACGGCATTAGCGATTGTGAGTTTTTAATACGTGGCGCACGTGTGTGGGACCCGCGCGACGCGAGCCAAAACCAAAACGACAAAAACACATGGAAATGGTCACAAAATGCGGTGCTATGCACCCTGCACTACGTGCGTTTTTATGGTGCTAATCGCGTACCTGACAATCACCTACCGCTAAATTGGTGGAAAGCCGCTGCAAACGTGTGTGATGAGCAAGTGCCCTACACCTCCGCCAGTGGCCAAACGAAGCATGAACCCCGCTACACGGTAGACGGTACATTTAGTTTTACATCAAAGCCGATTGAGGTTTTACAGCAATTAGAGCGTAGTTTTGCGGGCAAAGTGTTTCGGCAAATGGGCCATTGGTACGTGCGCGTTGGTGCATGGTATGGCAACCCAACATACACAGTAACAACGGCAGATATTCGCGGCGACGTTAAAATAAAATGGCATGCTGATTTACGCGCCCGGGCGAATATTGTTCGGGCCCAGTTTGTTGACCCAAACCAGCAATATGAGCGAACCGACGCACCGCCAGTAATTGCTGATGGTTATTTAGAAAAAGACGGACAGCAATTAGAGCAAACAATAAACCTGCCATTTGTGCGCAGTAGCGCTACTGCTCAGCGCCTTGCAGCTATTCATTTAGAGCAAACACGTTTAGGTGCGATTGAATTGCCACTTAGGCACGTTGGGTTACGTGCCGCTGTGGGTAGAACCATCAAAGTTAATATACCCGAGTATCACATAAACAATAAAACGTATCGCATTGTGGGTCGTAAATTTAAAATTGACGGCGCGGTCACGTTGCAGTGTATCGAAGACAGTGCCGCAATTTGGGCTGACGGACTCGTTCCGGGCGTCAACGATTTAACCCTAAATACAAATTATGTACCCGGGCAACTCAAAGCTGTTGAGGGTTTAGTGGCGTCTGTACGAAGTGATGGTTATTACATGCTCAAATGGAGTCACGACACACCCGATGCAGTCATGCATTATAGTGTTGATATTTATGTGATTGAGGGTGAAGAAAAACGCAAAATAGACAAGCAGTTGGTGAACTTTCAAATTGCATTACTCAGCAATTTACAAGTGGGTGAATTTATCGCTGAAGTTAAAGCGGTGAACGTGCGCGGTAAAGCCAGCGCCCCCCACGCCATTGATTTTAAAATTGATATACCCCAGCCCCCGCAAGTGCTGGTTGATGTGAGCGATGTAAGCGCGACGCTTTCAGCAATATTGTTTGATAATACGTTAGGTACCAAAATCGAATGGCAGTGGCTTGGCACTGAAGACGCGCCAACAGACAGCCCTATTGTTACGTCAAATGTTTATACAAAAAACGGATTAGCACCCAAAACAACCTATCAATATAAATGTCGCGCCGTGAACAACGTGGGCGAGAGTGATTGGGTTGTACGTAGTGTAACAACCGAAAGCGCGGTCAATCATATTTCACTGTCTACCCTGTCATTTGAACTAACCCAGTCGCCCACGTGGACAGGCACAGGTATTGGTTGGACCCCTGCTAATCTGACCCATACTGTAAAAGCGGTACTGTATGACAAGATAAGCAAAACCCTGCTTGCCTATCAAGCGCTTACAGTGACGTTAGACGATAGCGTTGACGCACAAATATTTATTGAACAAACTGATGACCGACTAAACAAAACCGAATTGCCGTTTGAGTTGCAAGTAGATGAAAACGGCACCAGTTCAGTGACGGTTACGGCGTATTACGATGGTGAATCGGCCAGACAAACATTTAGCGCAATCGGCGTAGGACCAAAAGATTTATCGGACATTACCGAGCGCCTAGATGACATGGACGAACTAGCTGAGTCTGTTTTAGAGCAAGCGTTAAACGCTGAAAATGTATTTGATGCTGACTTGCAAAGCACCCTGCACTTAGAGCAAAAAACCGATACCACAAACGCCACAATTAATGAAGCAGTAGCCGCACAAGCGAGCGAAAACGAAGCGATTGCAACAAAGATTAGCACGGTTAAATCTGAGGTTGATGATAATAAAGCGCAAATTATCGATGTGAACCAAACTATTGCGACTACTGAGCATGCAATCTCAACAAAAATCACACAGCTAACATCAACAGTTAATGACAATCATGCTGAAATTAAAACGTATTACATCACAAAAGCGGATGCAGACAACGCTGTGTCGCAAGCAAAAGCTGAGTTAAAAAGCCAAGTCGATGACAATTTAGCGTATCTCAATCAAACGTTTTATACCGCAGCTGATGCAGACGCAGCCATTGCAACGTCTAGACAACTTCTTGAGGTAAACATTGATGGTGTGGAACGCGCTGCAAATGAGCGCATTGAGCATGTTGAAGCGGACCTGGTTGGTAATAGCCAATCAATATCTAGTTTGATATGGCGAGCAAATAATGCTGATGGCTCAATAGGTGCGCTGGCATCAAACATTACACAAGTCAAAAATACGGCAGAGGGGAACTCGACGGCAATAAACACCGTAACGTTAAAAGCAAACAATCTGGAAACAGGATTGAGCGCGGTTACTGGGCGAGTTTCAGCCGTTGAAACCAAAGCAAGCGGTACTGCTACAGCGGTTGAAGGGCTCACCACGCGAGTGACAAACACAGAGAGCAAATATGCATCGGCCAATCTCACGTTAACGTCACATACAAACCGACTGGGCGGGCTTGAAAGTCGCGCGCAGCTGTATGTTGATGTAAATGGCAGTGTAACTGGCGTTGATATTACACCAGGGAAAATGAAATTTGCTGCAGATACATTTGAATGGCATACCGAATCTAAAGGCGTTATCAAGGCGTCATATGGGCATATGTCTTTTTTTTACGATGGGGTTAGACGAGGCTACATTAGCTCCTCTGCAAATGCGGCCCTTGGCTGGGTTACATGTAATAACTTGACTGTTAGGCCAAGTGGGGAGATAGGTGCTTTAATTCAAGCTCAAAGTAAAGCAATAGAAGCTAAAGCCACTCGTTGGGCTCTATACGCAATACAGGGGAAGATAGGCCCTCATACATCTGCGCATGAAACGTTGTTGCCAAAAGACCTAAACCCAGAGATGGGAGACATCATTTGTGATGATGAACTGATGCATATTGCGGATATATCTAACGCGATTTGTACTGCAAAACTCTCATGCTACCCCTTTGATATTACAGTTCGAGGAGTCTATAGCGGCCGCCGACGTTTAACAGACTTTCAGTCAGCAGGATTGGTGGGGTTTGATGAATGGGAGCAACTGGCCTACCTCTATGATATTGCTGAAATAAACGCAGGCGGCGAAGGCGCGATGAACGTGTGTGGTGAAGGTGGCAACTTGCAAACGGGCGATTTAATTTGCTCAAGTTCAATGCTCGGCAAAGGCATGCGCCAACCCACTCAAAGCGAAGAGCGTTACACCATTGCGCAAGTACGCCACAACGTTATTTTTGACTCCCCCGACCAAGTTAAACAGGTCGCTGTTATTTATAAGCGAGGTTAATCATGGCTTATTCAATAGGCACAATCTCAATACAACAACACCATTCAATTATTACCGGTAACAACACATTGTTTGTGCAAGTTGCTAAGGCCCAAGCGGGCGACTTACTGTGTTTTATTGCTAATGGCCGCGATGTATTTTTACAGGTTGTTGAAGTGCTCGGTGACTCACTGTTGCGCGTTGCTATGATTGATGGCCAGCAGTTTTCTCCAAACTACGATGCAAACAATATCAATTATGGTTTAGTCCAAAACTTTACGTCAACGACGACTGCCCGTTTAGCAAAAAGTTTAGCCGACCTACAAACAAAATGGCATCAACGTGAGAGCGAATTAACGGGTTGGTTCGTCAGCACCGATGACACCTACCCAATCACCACATTCTTGGGCGAGCAAACAGCTATACCGACACCGATAAAAATTGCTGAGCTTGCTCAAGTGGCTATGACGGCAAGCGCTGACTTAGCCAACATGGCTCAAATCATTGAGGCCAACAAACAAAGTTTAGCCACAGTTGAGCCACGTATTGCTAACTTTGATGCGGTTTACCCACAGGTGATATCGGCCGGCAATAGCGTGACTGCAAAGCATGATGAAGTGGTCACGGCGCATGCTACAGTGCAATCGCATGCAAATACGATTGCTGAACAAGTACTGCAAGTAAGTGCAGCTCAACAAGTGATGTTTTCACTCAAAGCAGATATTGAGCAAACTGCTCAGCAGGTGGATTTAGACCAAGCCCACAGCCAAGCCGCAGCGGCGTTGTGTACAGTCGCGCAGTCGCAAACACACAGTGATGCACAAACAGTAAGCGCCGATAAAACAGTGGTTGAACAGCTCAAAAGTGACCTACTCACATTAAGCACTACGTTAAACGCAGCAATGACACATGCGCAGCAACAGATCGCCAGCTCAGCACAGCAAACCCAAACGCAGGCAACGCAAAAACAACAGGCAATTGCATCTACAGCAAACAATGCAAAAACCAGTGTTGAACAAACAGCCAAGCAGTTTATACGGCAAACAGCAGTAAGAGAGCAGAACACTCAGCGCCATGCATACAACGCGATGAATGCGAGCAACCAAACCACACTTGCACTCAATGATGTGAGGCAGGTTTCAATATCGGTGCATGATGATTTAGCGCAGGTTGAAAATGCCAAAGGCTCAGCGCTGACAGCAAGTGAGCTGACACAGCGTCATGTTAACAGCGTTTCGCTTGATACAGTGCACAACAAAGCCTACGCGGCTTTATGTGCCTTAGGCGCTAAATTACTCGCAGAGCAAAACAACCACATTAATACGGCATTAAATGCCGCATTAAACAACACACTCACACCGCAACAAATTAACCAACTATTCCCAGTTTAGATATAAATTAAGGTAACCACCATGAGCACAGAACTGACGAATGCAGTTACAGCGCTGGAAAATGTAACTGCAAAACACACCCAGCTAAACACTCAGTACCAAGGCACACACGATGCCTTGGCAAGCAACAGCCAAGCCATGACCGATTGGCAAACACAACAAGGCACGGTAGAGCTGACTGACCAAAACGGCAACAAACACCCAACGCCAACGCTCAAAACCCTAGTGGAACAAGCGCAAAGCGTGAACCCACACCCAGATGTAATGAGCAAAGCCCAGTTTGATGCACTACGCCAAATGCGCAAGCAGCAATATGCGGGTTCAGGGTTTGTAGAGTGGGGTAAGCATAACAATTCAGGCACTCATTACAACACAATAAATGAGGGGCTGTGGACAGTGACAAACGTTCCTAACAGCTTAGTTTGTGGCGATAAATTTGTACGTTCTGGTATCTCAAATTCAGACCAATCTGTTGTAGTAATTGACGGTGCTCAACTTCGCGTGGACTGTGTTCGCTCAAGTAATAACAACGCTATATTTGAATTCCCACCCGCCCCAGACGGCACCAAAACCTACGACTCGGCTACAGGTACAGTGACTCGACACAGTAACTCAGAGGTTGCGTTTGCATCAGAAACCGAGACAAACAAGGTCATTACCTCGCGTAAAGACCTGGTGTTTTTAGAGTCATGGCATGAAAAAATTGCCGATAAAGATGTGGTTTACCCACTGGGCAATGTGCAATACGGCGCTAACAGCTATCAAGGTATTGCACTGCTCAACAACCTTGTAGCACAAGGTTACTCAGCGTTTGGTGAATGGGACCAAAACACCAAAGGTTATGGTGTTAAATGGTCAACACTGACTGATGAGCAAAAAGCGGTGTTCTTAAGCGAGCCAGAGCACAATATCTACTACGACCCAAAAGCCAAAGCGTATATTCAAGTGCGGTATAGGGTTAGAGTTGTAGAAGGGCTCGGTGATAACTGGCAAAGTGTTCAGGCCAATAGTATTGCGACAAACGGCTATATGGCCTATCAATCTGGGGATGCAATTAAGCCGAGAGGAAGCAACATCAATGTTGATGATTTTACTTCTCATGGTGATAGTACCCGTGTTGGCTACATTAGCAGTGAATCCATACAAGCTAACAATGTAGGAATAGCTGTTAATCAGCCATTGTCAGGGCAATATAGCATATGTAAATATGGTTCAGGGGACCCTGATAGATCAATGAACCACGGCTATAAAGGGTTATGCTTTGGGGTGCCAATCGCACTAGTGCAACGCTTAAACCAAGGTGCTTACCATCCCGTTTACAACCCCATGGGTTGTAATGGATTTGCGCACATTGGTAATTTAGACACCTATGCTGCTTATTGGCATGGAGAGCATATTGCGCGTAGCCCATATTGTACTCTTGATTGTTTTGTTCCATATGCACAGGGCGGTGCTCGAACAAATTCAAACGAATTTGGTCATATTTCAGGAACTGGTAAATGGTCGGGCAGAACTGACCAATATAAATACCACGACGCCATTTACGCAGGCCAAGTAGAAGACTTACGCTTAAACGCCAATAAGCTCGATGTAAACCAACTTCGTGAAGACACCATGCGTAACGCAGTGGCAGGGTTGTTTAGAGGTAAGAACAAAACTCCATATACAATAGTAAATCAAGGCTTATGTAGTGACTCTGGAATGGCCATTTACTTAGAAAATGGTAGTCACGATGTACCATTAACAAAGAACTTAAAGTTTTATGGGTCAAATAACTATCGTTCTTACCCAAATTATACAACGGTTGATGGTCCAACGGTGTGGATTCGGTTTCTAGACTTTGGTGATACAGACTCGGAGAGCTATGGCGGTGGACACCCACTTGATACATGGATTGCAGTTGCAAAGTTTCAAATACTAAATAGCAAGCAATCTATTGCGATGATTAACCCGAACACCGGTACTAATGTCTGGTTTGGTAGTGGCCGCGCTTCAACCATTTTAGCGCAAATCATTATGCCCACCGAAATGAGCTGTGAATTCGACTCACTCCCTTGGGTAGATATCATAGGAAGCCCTGAAAATATCGCCGCAACTTTTCCTGATGGTGTTGTTGGGCAGTGGGTTCCTCACATCATTGATAATACGCAAATACAGAATGTTGCATTAAACAGGAAAAGCAATGTTTTAGTTGGAAATCAGATTTTTACACATGACAATGGACAAACGTGGACATCGAACACGTTTGCGATAAACGCGGTTAAAAACACCCGTACACTTGCTGAAAATGAACAAGATATAGTAATTATTCAACATTACGAGTCCTCGTCTAATTTCTCTGAGTCTTCGCAAAACTTAGTCGTTCTTGGTGATATTCAAAATGTTTATGCAAGCCAAGCATATTTGAATGAGTACGGTAACAGGCTGCAATTGAGCTTGGTTGGAAAAGTAGGTAAACGTAACAGCAGTGCGTACTTTCAAGAGCTTTTAGCTGTAAGTAAACATACGTTTTTCAGTCCAAATCAGACGCTAGGTTGGACATCAAGAGAAGGCGATGAACCCAAACATACGGGAGTTAGTCTTGACGCACCTAACGACCAGTCTCCAGGTTTCAAAGCTCTTTACTCATGTACTAAGCGAAATGGTCTTATCTATCTACAATTCCACGGTGCAGAACTTAAACACAACGGCACCGATTGGGGAGATGATCAAACCATTCCTATCGTTGATGGTGAAAACGTTAAAATCGACCTTAACGGCAACACCGTTAAAGTGTTTTGCCATCACACTCAATTTCCCATTGGTATTGCATACAACAACTAAGGCCCTGCTATGAGCGAACAAATAATTGAACAAGTAAATGAACCTGTCGCAGAGCAGCAGCCTGTGACAACGTATCAAGATGTACACACTAAAATTGCCCTGCGTCACCCACAAGAGCAAATAACGCAAGCACTGCAACTGGCTATCGAGCAAGAGCAATCGGCACACGAACAAACCCATGCACAGTGGCTTGAAGCGCTACCTGCAATACAAGAGGCTATTGAGCAAGCAAGTGCACACAACGCTGACAACCCAACAGAGCTAGTTGAATTGCCAGTATTACCATCAGAGCCATTAATTGATTTAGCGCTCCGCCGCGCTTGCTATGAGGTTAAAAAGGTTAACGTTGACTTAGAGCTTACAACCGAGGCCCAAGCAGCGCACGTTGTGTGCGATGACGAAGCCCTGATTGCCTATCACCACCCTAAAACTATCGCTCACAGCGATGAGCAAATCGCCAAAGTAAAACGCGAACGCTTTAAAGCGCAGCGCGCAGCAAATGTTGCCGCTATAACTGTTGAAGTTGACGGTATGGCGTTTGATGGTGATGAACTAAGCCAGCAGCGCATGGCCAGAGCAATACTATTAATGTCTGATACCGACAAGCAGCTTTGGGTTTTAGCTAATAACGACATAGTTGAAGTAACTCGTGACCAGCTAAAACAAGCATGTATTTTGTCAGCGCATAAGCAGTCGAAACTTTGGGTTGAATGATAAGTTTAAAAGGCGTTTTAACATAATTTATCGCTGTCTAAGTTTAAACGCCTTTTTTTCTAATTTCGCGCGCCGCATTACATTTGGGTGGCAATTTACCAAATGTATATCGGGTTGATGTAAAATTCTAATAATTAAACTTTTTATAAAACTAGCTATCTCGCTTAAAGAGTTTTGCCATGTAATGCGTGCTAAGATACATTTATTTACATAGCCGTTATCTAGTAGCACACCCTTATTTAAAGAGCATGCGCTTTGATCATCTATCAAAAGTAAATTGATATTGTCCCGCTGTTTGACTATCCCAACTATAAACTTTAAATCGGTAATAACCATAAGGTGCTTGAAATTCTATGCGCTCGTTAGATTGAGGTTGTGTAGACACCGCGACCACTTTCCACTGTTGTAAAGTATTATTCCATTGCTCCAAACTCAGCTCTAAGTCTGCTTGGTTGTTGCCAGCTAGCCGAGCAATTAGTGTACCTCCTTGATATTCAAACCACTGGCCGTTAGGTTGAATGTCAACTTCATCAGGCGTTGATATTTCACCAAAGTACGTTTCAATTTCACTATCACCTTCTTTAATAAGGCCTACTTGTAAAGTCGCGTTACTAACCGCGGAGTTGGCATATACACGAATATAAAATGGTGCTGTTCGCGCGGCCAAGCTACATATTTCGTCATTGCCTTGATTTGCACTGATACAGTCATAAGTTTGTAGATTAGGTAAACTATCTTGTTGAACATAAATATCAGCGTTACCTTGCCCACCTGCCAGTGTAAACTGAACTAGCTCAAATTCATCTGTTGCATTTACTATAAAGCATATAGTACTCACTCCCAAAGCATGACGATCTAGCTAGTTTTGTATCTTCATATAAAAGTTAATTGCCTTCACCCAGTTAGAGTTTAAGGGTAAAAAATTTTGGCATGTAATGCGCTGTAACATACATTTATTTACATAGGTGCTACATTTATTTAAGTCTACAAGGAGCGGCACAACGGCATTTTTATTTAATGGATTGAATAAGCGGTAATTACCTTACTTTTAACTTTAACGAGCAAGATTGAATTGTGCATTGACTACAGTAATGGCGGCTGCGTTTATCGGTTGTTTACGACGCTATAGTTAAGTAGAAATTAAATCAAGGAACTATCATGACCCATTGTAAACTTGGCAGTGAAATAAAATGTAAAACCATTCCAGAACGTGTTGAAGTTGCGATTGTTGGCGCCGGTATGTCGGGCCTTTATAGCGCTTGGCGACTTAATAATGAAAAGAACATCAGCGATTTAGCTATATTAGAGCGCTCGAATAGAACCGGTGGGCGCTTAGACTCGGATTTAATTAATTTCCATAATCAAAAAAAAGGTCCAGACCAACCTGACATAATAACCGTCAAAGAAGAGCAAGGCGGTATGCGCTTTTTGTTCGATAGTATGGACGATTTGATGGCATTATTTCTTGAGCTCGATTTGCAGGATGAAATTGTGCCGTTTCCTATGAATAGCGGTGGTAATAATCGCTTATATTTCCGTGGAGAGAGTTTTTCAGTTAATGATGCAGCAAAAGATGATTTTGCGATTTGGTCTGAGCTATATAATTTGGATCAGCCAGAACAAGGGATGAACCCAACAGAAATTGTTAACGTTGTCTTTAATCGTATTTTACAAGCAAATCCTCAATTTAATGCTCGCCCAAAGGTTAAAGGCCCTCAGTTTTGGCAAAACTTTCGTTTAGAGTGCAAATGGAACGATAAAGGTTTAAATGAGTGGTCATTATGGGACCTATTTTCTGACATGGGTTATTCTCAAGAATGCATTACCATGCTTTATCGCGCACTTGGCTTCAATGGCACTTTCTTGTCGAAAATGAATGCTGGGGTGGCATACCAACTGTTAGAAGATTTTCCTGCGGATGCTAAATTTCGTACTTTTAAGGATGGGTTTAGTACCTTACCGAACGCTTTAGTTGAGAAAATTGGCGAAGAGCGTATTCACCTTCAGACTGAAATAGAAGCGATAGACTACGATGCTAAATGTAAAGAGTATTCACTAAAATATACTCGCACAGATGTAAATGGCTCAGTGACTTCAGGGACTATTCGAGCCGAAAAGGTGATTTTGGGTTTACCAAGACAGGCGCTTGAGCGGTTGTTCATTGGCTCAAATGCATTTAATAGTTTACCAAAAGATGAGTCTCAAAAAATTTGGAATACACTACAAACTGCAACTAATCAGCCTCTCCTTAAGATTAACCTTTACTACGATACACCATGGTGGGCAACAGGTATTACAGGTCGTCCATCGGTTGAGTTTGGTCCTAATTTTGCCGATCTTCCAACTGGCTCCGTCTACCCTTTCTATGCGGTTAACGAACCATTGGTTGCTGCACTTATGTATGAGGAGCGCAAAACCAGTGCTGATAAAAAAACTCAAGCCAAGCTTGATGTAATTAATGCACAAAAGTATGACCGCCCTGCTGCGTTAACTATATATTGTGACTATCTAAATATTAATTTCTGGAGTGCTTTACAAAATAAAGGTGAGCTCTATCACAATCCACATCAAGATCAGTATGTATGTGATGTGCCCTCTGATATGTATCCTGCATCTGTAGGCGTTGTTGAACAAGCAACTGCGTTTTTTAAAGATATTTTTGATACACGCTACGTACCGCAACCGGTGCTAACGAGTGCGCGTATTTGGGAAGGAAGCGTTGACTTTGATTTACCAATGAGTCAGCAGTTTGGTTATGGTGTTCACCAGTGGGCGGTAGGTGCTGATGACAAGCAGGTAATGCAAGAGCTCACTGAGCCTTTGCCTAATTTGTTTACTTGCGGTGAAGCATTTTCTGATTACCAAGGTTGGGTAGAAGGAGCGCTACGCTCAACTGATCTTGTATTAGAAAAAGGCTTTGGTTTACAGGCACTAGACAAACTTTATCAAGAACAAAATGGTATACCTTCATCTGCTGCGATTACTGAAGCTTATGAACAAAATGCTTCAAAGTTAATTAATGAATATATAGACCCAACTTTGAGCATAAGTGATGCACCTATCGATGAAACCTTCGATAGGAATAGTATTTTAGGTGTAAATTTAACTTATTTCGATAAAGCTTAAGTAAACACATATTGGAGGCTAAACACCTCCTTTTTATTGCAAAATTTCGAGAAAAAACATGAATAATGTAATTGACCAATATTGTGTTGCTGATTACTTAAAGCAACGTTTAGAAGAGATAGGTGTGCAGCAAATGTTTGGTGTTGCGGGTAACTATACTGCTGCGCTATTGGATGTAATTTTATCTGATGATAACTCACCAATCAAAATCTCTGGTAATGCTAACGAATTGTGCGCAGGTTATGCGGCTGATTCTTATGCACGATTAAAGGGGGTAAGTGCGCTTTATGTTACCTATAGTGTTGGTGCGTTTAGTTTACTCAATACCATTGCAGGGTCATTTGTTGAGCAAGTCCCTGTTATTTTGATAAATGGTGCACCAACAAACAAAGAAGATCAAATCTCAAAGCAGGCAGGGTTATTGTATTCACATACTACAGGGTATGATTTTGTAGATATACATATGTTTAAACCTATCACGGTGGCGGCAGAGCGAATCACAAACGCGCAACAAGCGCCCTATCAAATAGATTCTGCAATAACGGCAATGTTGACTCTCAAGCGCCCTATTTACTTTGAAGTTGCAGAAGATGTATGGCGTACGCCGTGCCAAAAGCCACAAGGTACACTTCAATCCGGTATTGATGCCACAATCACAGTAAGCGAAGCGAGTAATGCAGCACAAGCAACCGTAGAGCTAATGCTAAGCAAGCCTAACAGTATTTTTTGGGCGGGTATTGAGTTGCAGCGGTTTGGCTTACAGGATAAGTTTTTAACATTATTGGATATACTCAATCATTCGCACACACTGCCCAATCAACATATTCACTTTGTAACAACAGCTTTAAGTAAATCGGTTATTGAAGAAACACACCCATGGTTTGAGGGGTGTGTCACACTCAAAAATGAAGAAATCACCGAGCTTGTGGGTGAAGATGGTGCGCTTATTGGTATCGGAGCGTGGACCACCGGTAAAGATACCGGTAATGAAGACATTCGTAGCAGCAAAACCGTGTTAGCTGCACATGATGGTGTATTTGTTGGCGCTGAGTTTTACCCATCAGTTCAGCTAGATAAATATTTAGATGCTTTAATTGATAAATTTACTGAACTGGCGAAAGTAGAGTCAGCAAAATTTGCTGGTTTACGCTTAACTAAGCAATTATTGAAAGCGGCACGGACGTGTCCAAATACCGATAGTACGCTAGGATACGATAACTTTTTTCATGCGATGAGCCAATGGATCAGTGAAGATGATGTGATGGTTGTTGATGCAGGCTTCCCTTTGATAGGCGCACAAGGCGTTAAAATTCCTTCTCGTAATGGCTTTATAGCTCAAGCCGCTTGGTTATCAATCGGCTTTTCAGTTCCTGCGGGAACCGGTGTAAAGTGCGCAATGCCAGACAAGCGCGCTATCGTTGTTGTGGGTGACGGTGCTTTTCATGAAACTTGTCAAGCTGTTGCAGATCAGCACGCTTATGGTCAAAATACGGTGGTGTTTGTTATTGCCAATGGTATTTACGGCATCGAACAATACTTGGTAAACCCTAATCCATTTAGGCACCCACCTGTTGATTATAAAGATGAATTGCTTGATAGCGTTTATGCCTACAATGAGTTGCCAAGTTGGAAAATAGCAAAACTCACTGATGCATTTGGTGGTACTGGTCGAACGGTCAGCCATATGAGTGAACTGCTGGCTGTGATGGAAGAAATCAGATGCAAACCTGATACTAATTTCTTGGTGGAAGTGTGTATACCAAAAGAAAATGTTCCGCTGTCAATTGCTCAAGAAGCCGGTACAGCAGTAGGTGAAGATGAGATCGAAAACCCAAATTGGCCACCTGCAGGAAAATTTTAATTATTCACGATAAATAAAGGCTCTTAATGAAGTAAATGGGCCTTTATTTTAGCTCCACTCAAATACGATATTTTTTACTTAGCCTATGGAATATGTAAACCCCTTTTACATATTGAAATCAGTTAATTGTTTTCTTTTAATATGTAATTAAGTCTTTGTTTATTATATAGTACATTTTTTATTAAAGAGGAACTAAGCAACTGTTTCGCAATGTTTGATTACGGTGTTTTTCAAGGTAGTTATCGCCTAAGCTGTTAAGCTGCTTCTTTTTTGTTTTCTGAGTTTAACTTTACATTTCCTATTTCATCCCAATTTCTAATGTTCTTTGACCAGCGCTTAGGATGCTTTTCTTTTGCTCCGCTATATAGCTCACGGCGTTTTGCCAGTATCGCTTTATCTTCTCCATTGTGGCGTTGCGCCGGTGTTACAAATTTGATCCGACTATGCCTGTGCTCATGCTTGGGGTAAATTGCGCCAATGCCCATCTCCCGTATTATTCTGACAATCCGCTTACGATTAACGTGGCGATTCTTTTTAGCCAGTTCAGTGCGAATACGCCAACTGCCCATAAATGGATACTGGAGGTGAATTTCATCAATCATACGGCGCAACTCAATCTCCTCAGCACAGAGGTCTATGGGCTGATAGTAAGCGGTCGAGCGAGCAGTATTGAGCAGCTCACACTGACGCTTTATCGATAGTTGGGTGGATTTATCCAGCGAATGCTTACGCTGTGCCCGATCTAACGACCGAGCACTTTCGCCAAAAAATCATTTTCCATGGTTAACTGACCGATTTTGGCGTGTAGTTTATCTGTGATCTGCTTTAATCAAACAGGACACTTTAATAATGGAATATAATCCAATAATTGAGGTGTTAAATGACAAAACGAACAAACAGAAGTTACACAGCAGAATTTAAACAAGAAGCTGTGGCATTAGTAACCGAGCAAGGTTACAGCGTACCCAAGGCAGCAGCGTCTTTAGGTATCACTGATAAATTACTTTATAACTGGAAAGCCAAGGTTGAAGCTGAGCAATCTGGAGCCAGTTTAAGTGCTAATGAGCGAGCTGAGCTTTTAAGGTTACGCAAGGAAAATAAATAACTTAGGATGGAAAAAGAAATCTTAAAAAAGGCCAGCGCCCTCCTGCTAAAGGAAACCAAGTAACGTTTAAAACGATTAAGCAGTTATCTTCGGTGTTTCCTGTAGTTAAGCTCTGCAAAGTGATGAAAGTAAGTCGCAGTGCTTATTATGCTTGGCTTAAACGGCCAGCAAAGGTTATTACTGTAGAGCAGCTTAATTTATATCGAAAGGCAAGGCACTTCTTTATGAAAAGCAGAAATAGCTTAGGCTACCGAGAGCTTAGAAAGAAACTACGCAGTGAGTGCTTTAACGTCAGTGATTGTGGCGTTCAGAAATTAATGGCAACACTTGGTCTAGTAGTGACTCAACGAGTGGCTTACAAGGTAACAACCAAACGTAAACACAGTGATGCCGTTGCAGATAATCTGCTGAACCAGAACTTTAACCCTGTTGCACCCAATCAGGTGTGGGCTGGTGATGTAACGTATTTGAGAACTGGCGAAGGCTGGATGTATCTAGCCATTGTCATGGACTTATATTCTCGTTGTATTGTGGGTTGGCATATTGATAAACGCATGACGACTGATTTGGTAAGCAAGGCAATGATGAAAGCTTATAACTTACGTCAGCCACCAAAAGGCTTAGTATTTCACTCCGACAGAGAGTCACAATATACCAGCAAACATTATCGTAAACTGTTAGCTAACTATGGCATAAAAGCTAGCATGGGCGATGTCGGTGCGTGTTGGGATAATGCGGTTGTTGAACGATTCTTCGGCAGTTTAAAACATGATTGGTTGTTGAAAGTACCACAGCCAACTCGTGAGTATATGAGAAATGATGTAACGGCGTATAT
Source organism: Pseudoalteromonas sp. SANK 73390 (assembly GCF_054966645.1). NCBI lineage: Bacteria > Pseudomonadati > Pseudomonadota > Gammaproteobacteria > Alteromonadales > Pseudoalteromonadaceae > Pseudoalteromonas > Pseudoalteromonas sp. SANK 73390. The sequence goes on along the minus strand of NZ_ARPN01000153.1, from coordinate 2,138 downwards.
TCGCTATTACAACTTAGAACGACTTCATACAGCTAATGGTGATCTGTCGCCAGTAGAGTATGAGCAAAATTCCTTAAGAAAAGTGTCCTGAATTAGTTATGCAGAACATACCTCTTAAATCAGGATACTTCGAGGGTACAAAAGACAAAAAACGTGTCACTCCAACCCAAAGACCCTGCGCTGATATACTTGCCAATATGCCAATATGCCAATATGCCAATATGCCAATTAAAAACTCCAAAAGTCTTACCTTTAATTTATTTCTTGATGGAAGTGAAATATCTCACCTAAATTAAATAGCACAACTTTCCCATTGTCAGGGCCAACTTTTTTCGCATTTACAGCAATTGAAAAAGCAAGATTTGAATCATCACTAACTGAAAAAGATACCGAAGCAGCTTTTCTACCCCCGATAATCATACGCGCATTAGCGATATCAGCCGAAGAACTAAACGTTTTTGTTATTAATTTAATAAAGTTACTGGCCATATTATTACTCTCGTATTCTTCATATCGATGTAAAGCATTTTCATTGCCAGTAAATTGAATGCTAGATAATATAAAATAATCGCAATCATCATCCTCACTTATGACATCCATGTTAATTTCTAGTGAATCTTTTGATTTCAAAACATCTGTAGCAAACGATGTTGTTTTTCCATTATTTGTTGTACTACCTGAATAAAGGTTATATTTATCACTAACAGCATTAATAATCATAGCTAACCCAGAATCAAAACCATCCCTGAAATCTGCATATAATTTACTCCTGAGAAACAAAGGTAACCTACAGTCATCTATAACTAAGGGTAATATTGACAGCTTATTAGGCTCTAACTCTAAGTGTAAGGATGCTTCAATTTCTCTTTTTACCCAATCTGAATTTAAAGCGCTTTTTGATAAAACGATACAAACAAATGATGCCTTTTCTAAAGCATTTTCAATACTGCCGCTTATCGAATCTCCCAAACCTAATTGCCATTTATCACGCCAAATTGGTATATTCCTTTCAATTAAAGCTAACCCTAATTTTTCAACAAACGCCTCATCTTTATGGCTATAACTAATAAATACTGACATTATTCGTCCTATTTTGAAGTAATCACTTGATACTAATTAATTAAAAGCACAGATACTAACCTCACTGTACACCTATACTTTTATCAAATAGTTGAACATATTACTAATAATTGTTTTAAGTTTTGAGGTTTTAAATCACTGTTAATAGGTAAATCACCAGCTATTTGATCTTTGTGTTGTTGAGTTATTTAAGCGAATAGCTTTTGGCATTGACTGATGCCGGTTCGCCGTTTTACTTCTAAATGCGCGTAGTAGCCGTCAAGCTTATTGGGTCGCCCTACCGCCCCTTTGAACACTTTGGTAAATTGTGTGGTGAGTTTTAACCAGTTTTCAGGAAAGCAACAAATTAGAAAAAGCAACAAATTAGACAGCCATCATAAAATTATCAAACAATGGACACGCAAAGCCATTACCTTTGATATTTCTATGCCAAAAGCACTTCTTCACTACTATTTTTAGTTTTATCCGAGGGTTTAAGAGGTAATTGCAAAAAATTAGTCGCTGTTTTGCCTATTTTATCAGCATGATTGCGGTTAAGTGTTTTGTGTTGTTGAGTTATTTAAGCGAATAGCTTTTGGCATTGACTGATGCCGGTTCGCCGTTTTACTTCTAAATGCGCGTAGTAGCCATCAAGCTTATTGGGCCGCCCTACTGCCCCTTTGAACACTTTGGTAAATTGTGTGGTGAGTTTTAACCAGTTTTCAGGTGCTATGCTTAATCGCTCTAAAATAGGAAGTGTGCGTTGCTCTATATGTCCGCGTTTGTCTTCTCGCATACAACGCCCTGTTAGTTCAACTAGCTCTAAGTATGACTTTAACTCAAAGGGTAACCCTTTGGGCATGTGTTTTCTGGGGCTGCCTGCAAAGCGAGCAAGTTGTTTAGGTTGATTTGCCTCTTTTGCGGCTTTAATTCGCTTTTGAACACTGGTGTGCTCAGAGTCTTCTGGTGTTTTTGCCATCTTCGCTCTGATGGGGTTTAAGTCAACATACGCCATACAGGCTGCCAGTGCGGCTTCATCTAAGAGTGCTTGCGATTTAAAACGCCCCTCCCAAAACCGA
>NZ_ARPN01000152.1:0-690 GCF_054966645.1 Pseudoalteromonas sp. SANK 73390 | reverse complement strand
GTTATATGGCTAAGGAAAGTATGCGTAATATTTTAGTTTTGATGATTTTTTTGGCTTCTAGCTTAGTTTATGCTGACTCTGACCCATGCGAGTCAAATCACTACCCTGTTAAATGGAAGTCCGACTTAAGCCATCCCGTATCTTACGAGTTACCTGCAATTTTCTATAAAACTGACAACTCAAAAGTTATTGTTTCTGTTTCAAAGGCAATAGATTTTGTTGAAGGTAATATGGCAACTCATAAACCTTATTTGAGAAATGCTAAAGAATACATAATTAATAGCTTGTCTGGACTACCAAAAACCAGACTTGTGGATCATTCAAACCTTTGGATTTCGACAGATGGATTGCAAGGGCAAGAGTTAAATAGAGCCATTCATGTTATGGCGGGTTACCAAGGGCTATTTGAAGGTGTATTGTTAAACAATGAAGCATCAGTAAGTATTAACGAAAAATTAATTGCCTCATCTAGTGCTGTCTATATGCTTGGTAAAGATCCAGTCCCTGTTCATGATTTAGATTATGTCCACAAACTTGTTGTTTTAAGTTCTGATGACATAGTATTTTCTAAATGTTGGCTAGACAGCAAATAGCCATATAACAAGCGCATAAAGTAACGGGACACATAACAGTTGGCTTGTCGCTCGTTCCTCGCTAAATTATAGCCAACTATTATTTAGCCCCTTATGC
>NZ_ARPN01000151.1:0-614 GCF_054966645.1 Pseudoalteromonas sp. SANK 73390 | reverse complement strand
TGCCCAAATTTGATTGCTCATCATAATTGCATCTATTGAGCGACCTTTGCAGACGTACACAACCTCACCACCAAATGTATGGCGGATTGAATCAACAACCTTTCGCCCAATATCTAGTGCCGATTGTTCATCAACGGTTTCATTTACACCACGCATGACCAGTTCAAATATGGTGAGTAACATACCATCGCCACGCTCAGTAACTTTGCCAAATTTATCACCCATTTTGGGTTGCCTCCGAATATCTGTCAGACATAACACCAATAAACGCAATTGCTGCCTCTAACTGCTCAACGCTGCACTTTTTAAAATTGCCCAGCTCATACACAGTTTTAGTCGCTTCAATTTGGTGTGCGCTACTGAGTTTTAATCCGCGTAAAACATTAACCAGTTCTTTGAGTTGTTCGGCCATCAAACGCACATACCAGCTTTTCAATTGCTCAATCAATGCGTGAACCATAGATGCGCGTAACCATTCCAACCGCTCAATCGCCACGTTTTTATTCATGCGTTTAGCCTGGGCTTTGCTCCAATTAAGTAGCGCCGCTTCCGAGCCGTCGCGCAAATAACCTCGATGGCTCATAGCGATCCACACTTGGCGCAGCTTATCTAAT
>NZ_ARPN01000150.1:0-423 GCF_054966645.1 Pseudoalteromonas sp. SANK 73390 | reverse complement strand
AGTACGGGGCGGTAAAAGAAGCATTAGCTTGATTTTTATCTCGGATAGTCACGGCATAACCTGATTTTTGTGACCATTGATAGTTTGTTACGGTCCCATCTGGGTCACTTGCTGAACTAGTCATGTACACTTCAGCACCAGATCCTATTTCAGTAACAGCCGATATAATAACATTAGGTAATTGATTTTCTGCTTGCACAGCACGTTTAACTTTTACACTAATTGTATCCTTTGCTTCACCCCCTTTGTCATCCTTAACAAGCAGTTCTAATTCAAGTGTTGTATCAGCATCCAGTACGGGAGGCGGTAAAAGAAGCATTAGCTTGATTTTTATCTCGGATGGTCACTGCATAACCTGATTTTTGTGACCATTGATAGTTTGTTACGGTCCCATCTGGGTCACTAGCTGAACTGGTCATGTAC
>NZ_ARPN01000149.1:0-852 GCF_054966645.1 Pseudoalteromonas sp. SANK 73390 | reverse complement strand
ACTTGTAACAGTGCCACCTTCTCATATTATAAGCATAAAAAAACCCGAACCTAAGTTCGGGTTTTTCTTAATGCATGTGGCATTACAATCTGTAGATTACTCTACGATTGAAGCTACAACACCAGCACCAACTGTACGGCCACCTTCACGGATAGCGAAGCGTAAACCTTCGTCCATCGCGATTGGGCAGATTAGCTCTACAGTCATCTTGATGTTATCACCAGGCATTACCATTTCTACGCCATCTGGTAACTGTACGTCACCTGTTACGTCTGTTGTACGGAAGTAGAACTGTGGACGGTAACCTTTGAAGAATGGTGTATGACGGCCACCTTCGTCTTTCGAAAGTACGTATACTTCTGAAACGAATTTTGTGTGCGGCTTGATTGAACCAGGCTTACAAAGTACTTGACCACGCTCAACGTCTTCACGCTTAGTACCACGTAAAAGTGCACCAATGTTCTCACCTGCACGACCTTCGTCAAGCAACTTACGGAACATTTCAACACCTGTACAAGTTGTCTTCGTAGTGTCTTTGATACCTACGATTTCAACTTCGTCATTCACGTTTACAATACCAGCTTCTACACGGCCTGTTACTACTGTACCACGACCCTGGATTGAGAATACGTCTTCGATAGGCATGATGAATGGCTTATCGATGTCACGCTCTGGCTCTGGGATGTAAGAGTCTAGTGCTTCTGCAAGCTCTACAATCTTGTCTTCCCACTCTTTCTCGCCTTCTAACGCTTTAAGCGCAGAACCAGCGATTAGTGGTAAGTCATCACCTGGGAAGTCATACTCAGAAAGAAGCTCACGTACTTCCATCTCTACTAGTTCAAGTAGCTCTTC
>NZ_ARPN01000148.1:0-560 GCF_054966645.1 Pseudoalteromonas sp. SANK 73390 | reverse complement strand
CTTTTGTACGGATATTTCCTAGGTTTCTTTCTGACTACTCTGGGGTACCTTCTATCTGGAAGCCGATCTGGTAATACAAACATTCTCAGTGTTGTCAGTAATTCTTCATAGTGCAAAGGCAACTTACTTGCACTGTAGATTGGTGTAAGCATAAAAAATGCGATGATATGTCGCATGCATAAACTAAAACTCAGTTGTCTTGGTATCAGCTCATTTTCTGCTTTTATTGCGTCAATCATGGCTATACGGATTAAGTTATACGCAAGCAGTAGACCCCATAACTCCTGACGTACTATATCTGGTTTTTTACTTCGTAATGCATGTTTAGATTGATGTAGTCCCTTGTTTCATTTCTCTAAACCCAAGCTCTATTTCCCAACGCTGAGTATAGACTTCGATTAATTCATCATATGGATAACGCATTGGGTCGATTAAGGAACTCAGTACATGATAGTTTTTCCCATCAACTTTATACGTAGTGAGCCGTGCAGTTATTTGCTTTGGTAAATCTTTAAACTTACTTCTGGCTTGAGGAGTGGTATGTAGAGTGACTATTTTAT
>NZ_ARPN01000147.1:0-2139 GCF_054966645.1 Pseudoalteromonas sp. SANK 73390 | reverse complement strand
CGTTATCGCTAATGTTACGCTCGACCTAGTATTGTAAATCCTTCCTAGCAGGCAGCATCCAGTGTGTATTCTGCCCTTGAGTTTGCCATTGATATAAAAGGCTTAAAGAATAGTAGCCTCGATCAAACAACGTTAAAGAATCATCTGGAACAGAAGGTAAAAGTCTTTTTGCAAGCGTCATTTCCCCTACATGACGAGCATCAAAGCTACTATCCAATAAAAGATGACTCGACACTTCCATCAAACTACACATCCTGATTTGAGGATAGCTGCCCTCACCAAATTGGTTACTGTCACTACCGAATGCATTGCGATTTTCATCATTATCTTGTGTTCTGAAACTTACCCCATCAACAGCTAACAAATTCAGTCCACACCACTGTTCAAAAGCGTTTTCGTAAAATGTTCTTTGCGCTAGTAACTGAAACGAGTGTTGTACCGCATCTACGCCTAAGCGTTGACGACCTTGAACCAAGGCGCTGGGCGCAACAAGTTTACTCTTCCCTGGCAGAGTAATATCTAATCGGCTAGCAATATCCCATACTGTTTCGTTACGAAATAAACTCATACCAATGACTGACCACATGATGGCTTCTAACGGCAACCTTCTTCGTCGCACGGTGGCTACTCCAGCATGCGCGAAAGCCTGCTCAAGTATATCCGCGTCAAGGACACTCTTTAATTTATCCAATGTGTGAACATCATCTAAAAATGAAGACAAGTTGTTAAAATGATTAGAAAGGGGCATAAAAAATCCGATATTAGTTTCCTAATATCGGATTCTGAACCCTTTTAAAGATCGGTCAACTGATCTGTTTATTTCTTAACTGATCAGCATTATGCGAATAGCGGGGTCTTTAAAAAGGCGTTAAGTTCGTCATCAGTAATCGAATCGAGCGGTTTATTAAAATAATGACTGAGTTTAAGTAAGTGCGCGCAATAACTTTTACCTGTTCTATCTGAATAACCTCGATAGTGTATTTCTGCCTTGACCTGTTCAATGAGTGTGTTCATTTTTACCTCTAAGTTGTGAAATAACTCAGAGAAAGTGTGGCTCAAATGCTGAGAATAGGATCTCCGCGTAGCGGCTTAGTTCAACGCCGCGTTAAGTAGTGAGCAACGCTACCACTTAACCTTAAACTGCCGAGCGTTGCGAATCTGCCTTAAACGCTTTGTTATGTGGCTGTTCCCAATTGTAGCTCTACGGCCGAGATGATTTTCTTTGTAGCTACAGTTTTTCGATAACTTGCACGATTATCAACCTTATTTACGTAAGGTAAAGGACGTCCTAAATCAGTATATTGTTCGACGGTTGGATCAATGATTTCATCTGTCGGGGAAAGCAACCAATAATGAATTATTCCTTTTTCATCTGTTGCTTTTTGCAGCTTATATCCCGATCTACTGCCCCCTAGGAGGTTGTACATTGCTAATGATGCGTGGTGGCAATGACCACACATTGAGTGTTCTAACACGTTCTTATATTGAAGTGGAATCAAGTCATCACACAGCTCAGAACGCACCAAATTATAAATTTTCAGTTCTTCATTTGTCATAGTTCCCTCTTTGCCACATAACTATTTAGTATTTATGCGGCACGTTGTTTGTGCTGCATAATCGCTTGTTGGACTGAGCCGCTACCTGCTCGATGTGTCAGAGTTGGTGTTATTTATGCTATGGGAATTTGCTTTTAGTGGCGTAACTTGCCTCGAGCCTACTTTATCAGCCTGCCTATCGCGCTTAAGCTATCCCTGCGTGACTCAGTACTTTTTATCTTGTCATTAGAGCTAATTTTCGCTGCTTTATCAATGATATTTTAACCGCACACGCACTTTTTAGCCCGAACACTTAAGCAGGTTAACCCGTTGATATCATTCAGCAAGCTCTGCTGCTAGCTCGTTCGTGTTAATTTCATTATCTCTTCACTTGAATTAACCATTTCTTTAAATCGTAAACCCCCGATTTTGCATACTTCACAAGGCCAGTGGGAGTGTGATAACGCGGCCTCTGCCTTTTTCTTCTTCACTTTACCTATATTGGGCCCTTGCGCCTTTATCAACGCCAACTTTCGCTTGCAACATGCATTGGCTAAAAAACCATAGTGACGAATACGCATAAACCCTTTGGGTAGCACATGCT
>NZ_ARPN01000146.1:0-871 GCF_054966645.1 Pseudoalteromonas sp. SANK 73390 | reverse complement strand
GTTCGCACCAATTCACTTAATTTAGCGTTCTACTTTTAGACAATGAAACCTTGTCGATAACAAGGTAGGAGTTTCGCTACTTAGCTGCGCTAAATAACGAAATTTATAACGCAGCAAGGCCAGGTTTAGCCCCTCATAATGATTAATACTAATCTATTCCGGTATTACAATAGGGCAATGATTTAGTAACAAAGCAAAAATTCCGATATGTAGTTATTCTACATGTGTCATTTAGCTCGCTAGAATGATTAATGTTTTAACGTACAAAGGCTTAACGACAGAGAACGCAGTGAGTGCGTTTGCTTTACATAAGGTTTGTCTAGGTGGTGAAGCCCTTGGCAGTGGTTAAACTTGTTTATTTCACCTTGCGCAAAGGAAATAAATGTAAGTGCTTCGCACTTTGTCATTATCCCTTTACACTATACTACTCACCATCGTCAGACGATGCTTCTCTTACCCGACTTACGAGCTCCAAGCATTAAAAAAGGCCACCTCCTTTATCAGGAAACGACCTTTTTACAGTGTTACTGCAATCTGTAGATTACTCTACGATTGAAGCTACAAGCACCAACATTCACTTGTAACAGTGCCACCTTCTCATATTATAAGCATAAAAAAACCCGAACCTAAGTTCGGGTTTTTCTTAATGCGTGAACGTGCAAAAGTTTAATGACAGAGTGCGAAGCACTCACATTCCTTTTGCGCAAGGTGAAATGAGCCTATCTAACAACCGCTAAGTTTACATCGCCGGATGGCGCTTACCGATTATCCAACCTACAAGCATTAAAAAGGCCACCGAAGTGACCTTTTTTTACAGTGTTACTGCAATCTGTAGATTACTCTACGATTGAAGCGACAAGCACCAATATTG
>NZ_ARPN01000145.1:0-319 GCF_054966645.1 Pseudoalteromonas sp. SANK 73390 | reverse complement strand
TCGCGATATCTTCATTGAGTACGCGCATAAACCAGCTAATATCCGCCAGTCGTTTTCGATAATCGGCAATGGTCGATTTAAAAAGAATTGTTGCGCTTTATCTAGCTTATCGCCTTGTAAATATTTTTGTGTAAGCAGCGTGCCTTTGAATAATTTGTGCCAACGAATAAGTATGGCTTTATCATTCAGTCTATTGGCTTTTTTATCATCCACATACAACACAATATGCGTATGATTGCTCATCACTGCATAAGCACACACATCAATGCAAAATACTTTGGCTAGCGCTAGTAGTTTATCTTCTACCCATTGCCTACGA
>NZ_ARPN01000144.1:0-725 GCF_054966645.1 Pseudoalteromonas sp. SANK 73390 | reverse complement strand
GTGGCCTTTGATTCGCCTGCCCTAAAATCGTACTACTGGCCTGTTGTAAAATTTGCGCTTTAGTCAATGCCGCCGTCTCCGCCGCAAAATCCGCATCTTTTATACGTGAACGTGCCGCCGACACATTCTCTATCACATTGGTTTGATTTCTTATCGTCGATGAAAAACGGTTTTGCACCGCACCTAACTCCGCTCGTTTCGCATCTATTGCCCCTATTAAGGCATCTACCGCACCTAAAAGAGACTGCGCTTTGTCTACTGACGTAAATGACAAACTGCTCACATTCGCAAACGCAACCGAAGCACCCTCTCCCGTACCTGTAATATCTGATGCTGCAGCCGCTAAATCACTCACCGTAAAACTGTTCACGCTTACCGATGAACCATCAAATGATGCTATTGATGTCATTGTCATACTGATGGTTTGATTAGCGTCTGCACCCACTTGGAACTCCGCACTGAACGTACCATCTAATAAATTTCGACCACCAAATGTTGTATCACTTGCAACACGGTTTATCTCTGTGCCTAGCTGCCTTAACTCCAGCTGCAGCGCCGCCCTATCCGATGCCGTATTTGAACCGTTCGCCGCTTGTGCCGCCAAAGTACGTACACGCTGAAACATACTGGTCATCTCATCCATCGCGCCCTCTGCTGTTTGCGCTAATGAGATCCCATCGTTTGCATTTCGGTTGCCCTGCGTTAAGCCATTTATTTGACTCGTT
>NZ_ARPN01000143.1:0-417 GCF_054966645.1 Pseudoalteromonas sp. SANK 73390 | reverse complement strand
GAGAAACAAAAGTGGGTGTCTTGTTTATTCCTTTTTTGGCATGCTTCAGACCATGAATTTTATTCGCTTTAATAATTGAAATATAATTTTTCTTCCCTTGTATCAAGAATTTCACACTAAAAATTACAGCCACAAAATAAATTGGAATTAGCAAATAAGCATCAAACTCAAACGCTGGCAATATTGACCAACCAACAAAGGTAACAAAAACTGCTTTTAAGAATGCAAAATCCATCAACAAAAACAATCCTATAAACATTGTTGCCGTTGATATTGGACTACCGTTGCCAGCAGATTTCATACCTGAAGCCAAAGTGTAGTGAGCTAAGGTCACAGTAACTCTAATTCTATTTAACACTTTAAAAAAGCTCCCTTATTGCCTTAACAAATAAAAGTGGGTGTCACCTTTATTATCTT
>NZ_ARPN01000142.1:0-458 GCF_054966645.1 Pseudoalteromonas sp. SANK 73390 | reverse complement strand
GCGGCAAGAGAAGCAAAACAGCCTAGACAACTGTCCCGCTTTGCAGGTAGCCCCAGAAAACACATGCCCAAAGGGCTACCCTTTGAGTTAAAGTCTTATTTAGAATTAAGTTGAGCTAACGGGCCGCTGTATGAGAGAAGATAAACGCGGACATATAGAGCAACGCACTCTTCCTATTTTAGAACGATTAAACATAGCACCTGAAAACTGGTTAAAACTCACCACACAATTTAGCAAAGTGTTCAAAGGGGCAGTAGGGCGCCCCAATAAGCTTGACGGCTATTATACTCATTTAGAAGTAAAACGGCGAACCAGCATCAGTCAATGTGAAAGACTGCTCGCTTAAATTACTCCATAACCCAAAGAACTTAACCGCAATAATGCTGACAAAGTAAGCAATGCTGTGCTTAACACTTTGTAATTACCACTTAAAACCCTAGGATAAAACTAAAAATAGC
>NZ_ARPN01000141.1:0-618 GCF_054966645.1 Pseudoalteromonas sp. SANK 73390 | reverse complement strand
GTTTACTAACGTCGCTCAGTACGGTGAATGAGCAAGCAGTTGCGCCACATGCACTACCTATGTTGTCAGAGGCCGAGCAACATCATTTGGTTCATGAGCTTAACAACACGGTGATGGATTATCCAAAAGGCAAGTGTATTCATGAGCTTTTTGAGCAACAGGCGCAGGCGACCCCAGATAAGGTGGCGGTGGTGTTTGAGTCTGAGCAACTTACTTATGGGCAATTGAATCGCAAGGCTAACCAACTGGCGCATTACTTGGTTAATACACAAGGGGTCATACCTGATACTTTAGTTGGGTTATGTGTTGAGCGCTCAGTTGAAATGATAGTGGGAATGTTGGGTATCCTTAAAGCGGGTGGGGCATATGTACCACTTGATCCGAACTACCCACAAGCACGCTTAGATTACATGATTGAAGATGCTGGATTAGCGAGCATAGTGAGTCATCAAGCGGTCATGTCACGCTCGGTATTGGCAGGGGTCAGCGCTGAGGTGATTAATTTAGATGCACAAAATGTTTATGAGCCATACAGCACAGTAGATCTGACCCAATCAAGGTTGGGGCTTAGCGCAGAGAATTTGGCGTATGTGATCTACACCTCAGGTTCAACAGGTC
>NZ_ARPN01000140.1:0-382 GCF_054966645.1 Pseudoalteromonas sp. SANK 73390 | reverse complement strand
CAGGTTTGCCGACAGCCTCATTTTAACATCCGCTATCAGCTGTTGCTGAGCACCGTCATCCAATGTCTGCTCAGGTTTGATATAACCCACAAGCTGTTGCGCCCCCGCCAGCTCTTTGGCCATCACCAGTGCTGACTCCACCCCTGCTTGCGCCAACAGTTGCCCTTCAACTTCACCCAGCTCAACCCTAAACCCTCGGATCTTCACTTGATCGTCTACCCGTCCGATAAACTCTAAATGACCCTCTGGTAAATAACGCACTAAATCACCGGTACGATATAGTCGCTGCGAGCTATTTGGATGATGAGCATCATAGAACGGGTTAGCGATAAAGCGCTCCGCGTTAAGCTCTGGACGATTTAAATAACCTCGCGCTAAACCG
>NZ_ARPN01000139.1:0-230 GCF_054966645.1 Pseudoalteromonas sp. SANK 73390 | reverse complement strand
CCCGATTATATGGTGCCCAGTATATTAATGGTAGTGGATAGGTGGCCTTTGACAGCGAACGGTAAGGTTGACAAAAAGACACTTCCAGAGCCGGATGGCAGTGCGTTGCAAGGTAAGTACGTGGCCCCTGACAGTGAAGGCGAACACGCGTTAGTAGATATCTTCTCACACTTGTTGGGGATTGATGCGGATAAAGTCAGTATTACTGCTAACTTCTTCGAGCTAGGAGG
>NZ_ARPN01000138.1:0-37368 GCF_054966645.1 Pseudoalteromonas sp. SANK 73390 | reverse complement strand
CTAATAGCAGACTTAGTTATTATTTGATCTGAGGATTCAACTCACCCGATAAATAACGTAAATGCATATCATCTAATGAAATAGGTTTAATTTTACCTGCTTGGCCCGCAGTACCAAATGCTTCATAACGATCAATACAAATTTCAGTCATTGCTTTTGTGGCTTCAGCTAAAAATTTACGAGGATCGAAATTTGCAGGATTATGTGCAAGATGACGGCGAATAGCACCCGTTGATGCCAAACGTAGATCCGTATCAATATTTACTTTACGCACACCATGTTTGATCCCTTCTACGATCTGCTCAACTGGCACACCATAAGTTTCTGGGATCTCTCCACCATATTCATTAATAATAGCCAACCAGTCTTGTGGTACTGATGAAGAGCCATGCATAACTAAATGCGTATTAGGTATACGCGCATGGATATCTTTAATGCGATTAATCGCTAAAATATCACCTGTTGGTGGACGCGTAAATTTATAGGCACCATGTGAAGTACCACACGCAATAGCCAATGCATCCACACCAGTTTTGCTAACAAAATCAGCCGCTTCTTCAGGGTCCGTTAGCATTTGCTCACGTGATAATTTACCTACTGCGCCAATACCATCTTCTTCGCCCGCTTCGCCGGTTTCTAAAGACCCAAGTACACCAAGCTCACCTTCCACCGATACACCACAGGCATGAGCCATTTCAACCGTTCGGCGTGTCACATCAACATTATACTCATAGCTTGAAGGCGTTTTCCCATCATCAAGGAGTGAGCCATCCATCATAACTGACGAGAAACCTAGCTGTATCGAGCGCTGACAAACCGCAGGAGAAGTACCGTGATCTTGATGCATAACCACTGGAATGTGAGGCCATTCTTCAATTGCAGCTAAGATCATATGACGTATAAATGGTGCGCCAGCGTAAGCACGTGCACCCGCAGAGCCTTGAACAATTACAGGGCTGCTAGTTTTATCCGCCGCTTCCATAATTGCGCGCATTTGCTCTTGGTTGTTTACGTTAAAGGCTGGCACTCCATAACCATGCTCAGCTGCATGATCAAGAAGTTGACGCATACTGATTAAAGCCATTTTGCTTTCTCCAATAGTCGATGGCTTAAGCCATCTGGTTTGAACGGGATAAATTAAATGTGGTCAAAACCACTGTTATTTGTTCACATCCAAGTGAGAGTGACATAAACAAATAAGGCCAGCAAAAGCTGGCCCATAAACATTAAACGTTTGCTCTTTTCTCAAGCATAGCTACTGCCGGTAGTTTTTTCCCTTCTAAAAACTCTAAAAAGGCACCACCACCGGTAGAAATATAAGAAATATCATCTGCCACGCCATACTTATCAATCGCTGCTAACGTGTCTCCGCCACCTGCAATTGAAAAAGCGTTTGATTTAGCAATTGCATTCGCAATTGCCTCTGTACCATTGCCAAATTGGTCGAACTCAAAGACGCCAACTGGGCCATTCCAAACTACGGTCCCTGCATGTTCAATAATTTTTGCCAGTGTATTTGCCGTATCAGGACCAATATCAAAGATCATGTCCTCGTCTGTTACTTCGCTTACATTCTTAATGGTTGCAACTGCTGTCTCTGAAAATTCTGACCCCACAACCACGTCACTAGGTACTGGAATATCACCATCATTATCACGAGCCGCTTCAGTGAGTTTTGTAGCCTCTGCAATTAAATCTTTTTCATACAAAGATTTACCAACAGGGTAACCTGCCGAAGCAATAAATGTATTGGCAATACCGCCACCAGCAACTAGCTGATCAACTACTTTTGAGAGTGAGTCTAACACGGTGAGTTTAGTCGAGACTTTTGAACCACCTACAATCGCCACTAACGGGCGAGCAGGGTTATCCAGCGCTTTGCCTAAAGCATCTAATTCAGTAGCAAGTAATGGGCCTGCACAAGCTATCGGTGCAAATAAGCCAACGCCATGTGTTGATGCTTGAGCACGGTGAGCCGTACCAAACGCATCCATTACATATACATCACATAATGCGGCTAGCTGCTTAGACAAGGTCTCATCATCTTTCTTTTCACCCTTATTAAAGCGTACATTTTCAAAAACAACCACTTCATTATCGGCAACGTCAACACCGCTTAAATAATCAGTCACTAAACGAACATTTTGCTCTAACGCTTGGTTTAAATAATCGACTACTGGCTGCAAAGAGTATTGAGCGTCATATTCACCTTCTGTAGGGCGACCTAAATGTGACATCACCATCACTTTAGCGCCCTTTTCAAGGGCCAACTTAATTGTTGGCAAAGACGCCCGAATACGGGCATCGGAGGTCACTTTGCCCTCTTTAACAGGCACATTTAAATCTTCACGAATTAAAACGCGTTTACCACTTAAATCTAAATCTGCCATTTTAATGACTGACATGGACCATCTCCTTTATAAACGATACTTCATTATTCAAATAAATTATTTCGCAGCGAGCATTGCGACCGCGGTGTCAAGCATACGATTGGCAAATCCCCACTCGTTGTCGCACCACACCAACAATTTTACTAGTCGTTTATGACTAACGCGTGTTTGCGTACCATCAATAATACAAGAATGTGGGTCATGATTAAAATCAACCGAGACTAATGGCTCTTCGGTATAACTTAATATACCTTCTAAACGGCCCGATGCTGCCTTGCTCAGTACCTCATTGACCTTAACCAAATCAACATCTTGGTTCAGCGTCACACTTAGGTCCATCGCTGTCACATTAATAGTAGGAACTCGCACAGCAATTGCCTCAAATCGACTATGAAACTTAGGCAAAATGCGTTCTATTCCACGCGCTAATTTGGTATCTACAGGAATAATTGATTGGCTTGCGGCACGTGTTCGACGCAAATCACTGTGATACGCATCAATAACTTGTTGATCATTCATGGAAGCGTGAATGGTCGTTATAGCACCTGATTCAATGCCAAATGCATCATCCAGTACTTTAATAACCGGCACGATACAATTAGTTGTGCATGAGCCATTAGACACAATGGTGTGTGACGAAGCGAGTTCTTCTTCATTAATACCATATACGATAGTGGCATCTACATCGGCATCAGCAGGCTGAGAAAAAAGTACCTTTTTTGCACCAGCGTTTAAATGTTTTTGGGCATCTTGGCGAGAATGAAATACACCGGTACACTCTAACACCACATCAACATCTAGCGCTTGCCAAGGTAATAAGCTTGGATCTGCTTCACTAAACAGTTGAATACTATCGCCTGCGACATTTAAATAAGGTGCTTGGTGACTAACGTCAAATGCAAACCGACCATGAGAAGTATCGTACTTTAAAAGGTGGGCAACCCCTTTAGGGTCTGCAAGTTCATTTATCGCTACAATTTGAATGTCGTTCTGACGTCCAGATTCATACAAGGCACGTACAATATTACGACCAATACGACCAAAACCATTAATTGCCAGTTTGATTGTCATTACATTGAAAATCCAGCTAAGTGCAAAAAATTATAGGAGCACAGCTCCAAAGATGGCGCTATTGTAATCGACCAAGGCTCAATGTGTAAGGGCAATAAGAAGTTTTTTTTACATTAAGTCTGCTAATTTAATACGTTTTCCTGCACTTATACTACTCACTTGTGCCAACAATAATTCTGCAGTGGCTAAAGTATCTACCAGTGCATTATGAGTCTGATAGTCGGGCAGCTGATAACGCTTTCGACATGCCGACAAAGTTAAGCTATCAACAGCAATTGGTTGACCTGTTGACGTTAAACGCCGCTTTTCAATCAACATCGTATCTAAAATTGCTCTGGGCTTGATTTCAACACCAATGACATTACTCGCGTTTTTGATAAATGCCCAATCAAGCACCGCGTTATGGCACACTAACACTTGCCCCTCTACGACTTGAGCTAAACGCAGTATAATGTTTTCTATCTTGTCTCCTTGTTCTAGCATTGTCTCATCGATACCATGATAAATTGGGCTTTGCGCCAATGACTTTACTTCCTTATTCAAATAATATTGTGCAGTGTGTAAGCTTATGTTTAAGCTATCAAAATTTAGCCAAGCAGCTGAGACAATTTCATCTTGTTTAACATCTAACCCGGTAAGCTCTAAATCCATAGCCACATAGTGCAATGCTTTAAAATCGCACTGTTTTAACTTTGCATGCCGATACATTCTTTGTAACCAGTATGGCAAAGTCATTACAAACTCCCACGAGCAAATTTAAAGGCGCATGCCTGTTGGGCTTGTTTAATTAGATGGAATGCTTCTTTTAATTGATGTTTTTCAAGTGATGTTAAACACTCTGGATTAATACAATTTTCAGGTAACTGTTCATTTTCTAACTGTGTTTTTAAACGCAATTGAGTGAGAAAACGCCAGCAATCTTTTAAGTCATAAATATCTTTTTTACTCAACTGCTGTGAATCAAGCAATGCTTCCAAGCGCTCCTGTGTATTCGCTTTATAAATGAGCGCTTTTAGCGCATATAGCCGCACAATATCATTAATTATCACAACACCTCTGCGCTTTAAATCCAAAAACTTATGCTGTTGTTGATCTTTTTCTAATTTAAATTGTTGAAACAATCCAAGAGGCACCGAATTGGTATTGATATCGCTCGCCATTGCTGCAAAAAACAAATCATTCTTCACTAACTTGGTAAGTTTTGTCGCAAACTCACTATAAAGAGAGTCTGCACCATCAATAAAACGCATATCAAAATAAATCTTACAATTGAGCATAGCCTTGGGCGTTGGGGCATGTAACCATGTTTCAAAACGCGTAAGCCACTGCGATATTGTCCCTCGACATGCCTCATTGCTGGCCATAATATTACCCGGACATGTACGAATACCACATTGTGCAAGATGCGCACAAACAAACTCTCCCATACCAGCAAAATATCGTTTCTGCTCATCTGTTATTTCATCAAAAAGCAGTAAGCCGTTGTCTTGGTCAGAGTGCAATGTTTGCTCTTCTCTAGCTTGAGAACCAAAACAGATCCAGCTAAATTTACATGGTGCTTGGCCATGGCGTTGCTGATAAAGCACGATTAAACGTGATGTTAATGCATCACTAAGGCTACTGAGTAACTTACCAAGCAATGACATATCATCAATATTATTAGCAAAGCTTTTTAATAATAATGGGACTTGAGACGCTAATAGCTTTAACTGCGCAACACTTTGTGCTTTATGTATTTTTGCAATTAATTGCACAGGATCACTTTTTTGTTGCCGCAATAAATCAGTACTTGTGAGCATACCCAAAGGCACAAGATGTTCATTTAACACCGGCAAATGATGAATATTGTGCTTAAGCATCAAGTGAAGAGCTGAAAAAACCCGGTTGTGCTCAAATATGTATTTGGGAGACTTCGTCATGATACAAGAAAGAGGTTTTGCTGGGTCTAGTGCCTTTGCCAAAACGCGATTTCGTAAGTCTTTATCAGTAACCACACCTAGCAACTTGTTATTATCACTTACAATAACAGAGGATACGCTATGCTCACTCATAGTTTTTGCAGCCTCATAAATACTCGCACAAGGAGGTAAAGTAACAGCACCTTTGTGCATAACTTCGCTCACTTTTTTTTCAGACCAGCTATCACGTATTTGCTTATAATGCACAGACAACAATCGATTTGTATGTGCTTTGACAAAGTACTGTTCAAATTGCTTGTACTGAGCGCGCAAAAAATCGAAGTCAGCGGCTTTTAGCACATACACTAAACCTGGGGCGGTTACTCTTAATTGGCTTTTAATCGCTTCCCCTGTTAATAATGATGGATAACCGAAATAATCTCCTTCAGCTAAGCGCATAACAATTTCACCACGTGCACAGAGTAAATCAAAGCTACCAGAGCGCACTAAGTATAAGTTTAACTGAGTATCTCGTAGCCATTGGTGCTGATTATGCTGCGTTAAGTAAATCACTTCTAGGTGAGTAGCAAAGAAGTAACTGGCAGCATCAGGCAACTGGCTAAAAGGCATTTGTTTAACAACAAACTGTTTAACCTCTACTATTTCTGGGGTCATATGACACTCCTTCAATCATTCGCGTGTGCAGCATAAGATCCTGACACTAAAAACCCAGCCCAAAGGGCTGGGTTATCCTTGTTAGACATCTATAAACTTAATGTGCTTGGGCCGCATTTGAACCTTTTGGGTTGCGAATGCTCTCAACCATATTTTGCACCTCAACAGGTGTCTGTGCGGTTAATTTGAGTACCGCAGCAGCAACTGCAAAATTTACTACCATACCCACAATGCCAATCCCTTCAGGAGATATGCCAAATAACCAGTTGGCTGGGGTATTTAGCTCTGGACTCACAAATTTAAAATAAATAATGTACGCTGCAGTAAAGGTGATACCAGTCACCATACCTGCAATAGCACCTTCTTTATTCATCGTTTTAGAGAAGATCCCCATAATAATAGCAGGGAAGAAACTTGCCGCCGCTAAGCCAAAGGCAAATGCCACCACGGAGGCCACAAATCCAGGTGGATTAATACCAAAGTATGCAGAAATCACAATTGCGACCATAGCTGCGAGTCGTGCAGCTAATAACTCTTGCTTGTCACTTATATCGGGTTTAAGGGTTCGTTTGAGTAAATCATGTGATACAGAGGTTGAAATAACTAACAATAAGCCCGCAGTGGTTGATAATGCAGCGGCAATACCACCGGCGGCAACCAATGCAATCACCCATGCTGGTAAGTCTGCTATTTCAGGGTTTGCAAGCACCATAATATCCCTGTCAATTTGTACTTCATTCGCACTTGCTGGGTCGCTAATTTTGCCTGCAGAATAGAACATTTTGCCATCATTGTTTTTATCTTCAAAAACGATAAGACCTGTTCTTTCCCAATTTTTTTACCCAAGTTGGTGCTTCAGCATAGACAGTGCCACTGCCATCTTTGCCATTGATAGTATCAATCATGTTTACCCGTGCAAATGATGCAACAGCGGGTGCTGTCGTGTACACAATGGCAATAAATACTAATGTCCACGCTGCTGAAATGCGGGTATCTTTTACACGCGGTACGGTAAAAAAGCGCACAATAACATGTGGTAAGCCAGCTGTACCAACCATCAGGGCTGCCGTAATAGCAAACACGTCTATCATACTTTTTGAGCCTTCAGTGTATTGAGCAAACCCCAACTCGGCACTTAGGCCATCGAGTTTATCGAGCACATAAACGCCAGAGCCATCCGCAAGCGTGCCACCGAATCCAGTTTGTGGAAGTAAGTGCCCTGTCATCATCAAAGAGATAAAAATAGCAGGTACAAGGTAGGCAAAGACTAACACACAATATTGTGCAACCTGTGTATATGTGATGCCCTTCATGCCACCTAATACGGCGTAGAAAAATACAATCACCATGCCGATGTATACCCCGGTCTCAATATCAACTTCAAGGAAACGAGAAAACACCACACCAACACCGCGCATTTGACCTGCAATATAGGTAAAACAAATAAATATCGCACATAAAATTGCCACAACCCGTGCAACCTGCGAGTAATACCGATCGCCGATAAAATCCGGCACGGTAAATTTACCGAACTTACGTAAATAAGGGGCAAGACACAGTGCCAGCAATACATAGCCCCCCGTCCAGCCCATTAAATATACGCCTCCATCATAACCTGCAAATGAAATGATACCCGCCATAGAAATAAACGAGGCTGCACTCATCCAATCCGCTGCTGTAGCCATACCATTAGCAAAGGGAGGCACACCGCCACCTGCTACGTAAAATTCTTGTGTTGACCCTGCTCTTGCCCAAATCGCAATACCGATATAAAGCGCAAAGCTTAAACCTACAATAATAAATGTGAGAGTTTGTACATCCATCGTTTTATCCCTTATTCGTCTACGCCATACTTTTTATCTAATGCATTCATTTTGAACACGTAGACAAAAATCAAAGCCACAAAGGTGTAGATTGCGCCTTGTTGTGAAAACCAAAAACCTAACTTAAAACCAAAAAAGCGTACTTCGTTCAGCACATCAACCAGTAAAATGCCAAAACCAAACGACACGACAAACCAAATTGCCAACAGTTTAAACATTAAACTGAGATTTTCTGACCAGTATGCTTTTGCTTGTTGTTCATCTTTAAAAGCCATTTTTTATCCCCTATCACTTACTCAGTTACGAGCAGTGTTGGTGTTAATTGTCATCATTTACCTTAGCAATGGGTGTGCAAGAAGAAATTGAGACCTTAGTCGTAGCAATGGGTTTACCTTTACGTAAACTGCACCTTGAAAGAAGTTAATAGAACAAAAAAGTGTTTTATAACAAAGACTTAATTTAATTCAGAGTAATATACTGACAAAATAAGATGAAATATGACGCTTATACGACATTAGTCTCAATGCATTGCTGACTTGGTGGATATCTATAAATAACATAAGGTTATATATCCTAATATTTTTATCACCCTACAAACACAAAACAAAATTATGATAAGGTAAAGTATCCAAAATGGAATAAGAAGAACAATGACCGTAGCTCTCATCCTCGTAGCCCTCAGTTACATTGGCGTATTGTTTTGGCTAGCAAATTGGGGAGATAAAACCACACCACTGGCGATGCGTATTACCCACCATCCATTTGTGTATGCGTTTTCATTAGGCATTTACTGTACTTCTTGGACCTACTACGGCTCAGTCGGCACCGCAGCCCAGAGCAGTTGGCATTACTTACCTATTTTATTGGGTCCAGCGCTACTGTTTTTATTTGGTCATGGTTTTTTACGTAAGCTATTATTGGTCAGTAAAAAACAAAATATTACCACCATTGCAGACTTTATTTCCGCTCGTTATGGCAAACGCCAAACCACAGCCGTGATGGTCACCATGATTGCGCTACTCGCAACCATTCCCTATATCGCACTACAGCTTAAAGCGTTAAGCAGTAGTTTTTTGTTACTACAGCAAGATGAGCAGCTTTCAGGCAATGTACTCGCTTTAACTGGCACACTCACCATGGCTTTGTTTGCTATCTTTTTTGGCACTCGAAAAGTAGATGTCACTGAATACCGTTCTGGTTTAATGCTGGCTGTAGCCTTTGAATCAATTATTAAATTTTTAGCATTAGGTGCTGTTGCATTACTGGCTATCATTGCTCTAATACAATTACCACAAGAGAGTGAAATAAACTTTGCACACTGGTTTAACTTTGATATTTTTAATTTTAACTTTATTGGACAAACATTGATGGCTGCAGCTGCCATTATTTGTTTACCTCGCCAATTTCATGTAACCGTCGTCGATAACCAAAATCACCGCCACTTAAATACGGCTCGTTGGGCTTTCCCACTGTATTTATTACTTACCGCTGCCATGATCATTCCCATTACCACGGCCGCCATACACCCTCAAATTGGCAGTAACATCGCGGCTGATAGCTTTGTTCTAGCGCTGCCTTTGATGCAAAACCACCCCATCATCACAACCTTTGTGTTTATTGGCGGTTTATCCGCCGCTACCGCTATGATTGTTGTCGCCACCTTAACATTAAGCACTATGCTCTCTAACGATGTAGTGTTGCCATTATTATTGAAACAAAAACTAAAGCGCAGCGCACTAACGCGTAACTACAAAACCCCTATTTTAATGATCCGTCGCTTAACCATTGCCGCGATATTGCTTTTAGCGTACCTATATCAGCAATGGTTTGGGCATGGAGAGGCACTCGCTAACATGGGACTCGTGGCGTTTTCTTTGGTCACACAATTACTTCCAGCGATTGTTGGCGGATTGTATTGGCGCAAAGGCCATGCCTACGGTGTATATGCAGGTTTATTAGCTGGGTTTACTTGCTGGGCGTTATTTTTAATGTTACCTGTAGTAGGCACAGGGTCTGCGCTTGAGTATGAGTTTAGGCAAAGTATTATCACACGCGGCACACTCATTGCTCTGCTAGCAAATATTGCCTGTTACATTAGCTTTTCATTGGCAGCGCACGAGCGCTTAATTGATAAAATTCAGGCTGCAGCATTTGTTTACCCTAAAGAACAATCACGCTTTTCTAAACGGCTGGATAAAAACATTAAAGCCAGTGTGTACGACTTTAAAGTACTCTTACAAACATTTTTAGGTATTCAACGTTCAGGCCAACTGCTCAGTCAATATGCACAAGGCAAGAACATTGAAGATAATAATGCCCACCCTGATGCGCAATTTATTGCCTATTGTGAGCGAGCACTAACAGGTGTGCTTGGTGCATCCTCGGCACAAGCACTTATTCATACTGTGGCATCGGGTAAACAAATGGCCTTTGAAGAGGTGGTTAATTTCTTTGATGAAACCACCCAAGCCCTACAGTTTAATCAAAACTTGCTCTATACCTCATTAGAAAACCTCAGTCATGGCATTTCTGTTGTTGATAAAGACCTTAACTTGGTAGCATGGAATAAACGCTATAGTGAAATGTTCAGCTATCCAGATGGGTTTTTGGAAGTTGGCTTACCCATCAAAAAAGTGATCCGCTTTAATGCACAACGCGGTGAATGTGGCCCCGGCGGCATTGAGCGTTTAGTTGAGAAGCGTGTACAACACTTGCGCAATGGTACACCACACCACTTTATTCGCCACCGTCGTGATGGCCAAGTATATGAAATGCGTGGCAACCCTTTACCTGAAGGTGGGTTTGTGACCAGTTTTTCTGACATTACCATGCACATTGCCACACAAAATGCGCTGGAAGAAATAAACATGGATTTAGAAAATCGCATTGAAGCGCGCACACAACAAATTCGTACCATTAATACTGACCTGCAAGCACAAATAGCCTCTCGGGTAGAAACCGAGCATGCATTAATGGCGGCAAAAAAAGAAGCGGAGCAAGCTAACGATAGTAAAACTCGGTTTTTAGCTTTGGCAAGCCATGACATTTTGCAGCCACTCAATGCCGCCCGTCTATATCTGGCAGCGATTAATGAAAAGCAGCTTAATAATCAAGACCAAGGCAATTTTGACAAGCTTTCTGATAGTTTGGACTCAACCGTACACCTCATGTCTTCTTTGTTAGATATCGCCAAATTAGAGCAAGGAGCAATGAAACCAACGCCAAGACATTTTTGTATTGATGATATTCTCAGTCCATTGGCTAATGAATATGCCATCTTATCAAGTGAAAAGGGCTTACAATTAAAAGTTCGTAGTAACCATGCCATTGTGCATAGTGATACCACTTACCTAAGACGTATTATTCAAAATTTAGTGTCTAATGCCGTTAAATACACCGAACATGGCAAAGTACTCATCGCTTGTCGTAACCGAAAACACAGCCTAAGACTGCAAGTGTGGGATACCGGGCCCGGCATTAGTGAGTACCAACTCAATAAGGTGTTTAACGATTTCTACCGCGTTCATAGTAATGATAATAAAGGCGTTGGTCTGGGTTTGGGTGTGGTAAAACGGCTGTGTGATTTATTAAGTCTTGAGCTGGAAGTGACATCTCATGTAGGTAAAGGGAGTTGCTTTAGTATCACAATCCCGTTTGGTAATGCACAACTAGCAGAGCATAAAACAATGCACACACCTAAAACGACAGACCACGAAAAAAACACCCAAATTAAAATACTCGTCGTCGATGATGACCCTAAAAATCTACAAGCCATGAGCAGCTTATTAAGTAAATGGCAGATGCATGCTCAACTCTTTAATGGTGCAACACCAGCAATTGAGTATGCCCAACACCACACTGCACCGGATATTATTTTAATGGATTATCAACTAAGTGAAGATTGGGATGGCATTACGCTCATTCAAACTTTACGGAGTATTTGGCAAGCAACAACACCTGCTGTGCTTATTACCGCTATGCGAGATGAATCGCTCAAGCAACAAGCTAAACAATTACATATTCATTATCTGAGTAAACCAGTTAAACCTGCAAAATTAAAAGCATTACTTAACCATTGAGCTCATCAACCTTAGCTCTGGATAAGCAAATTTTGCTCACTATCTGCGTTGTTATTATTGAGCTCTGCTCGTATAAAAATAAGGAACAATTAAAAAACAACCCACTTTTGATGAATACTTTCATAAAATCATTAATTTCAGTCTGTTAGCTAATATTTATGTTGTTAGCTTGGTGTTTCAGTGTTAATTTTGCGTTACTTAAGCTCAGAGGAGGGAGCGCGCTATTAATGAAGAACAATACCCATACACGGCAGAAAAAGGTTGATGGCTTCAAAGCAGAAGTACAAGCGTCAATACGCATACTTCGGCGAGAAAAAGGCTGGTCACAGGCCGATTTAGCACGCAAACTCAATGTTGACCAAGCCAGTATAAGTAATTACGAGTCGGGTAAAACCGATATGAGCTTTGCACAGTTATTTGAGTTATTTCTTATTTTTGGCAAAGATCTTTCAGGCACCTATTTTAACTTTTCACAAACCAAAGACGCTAAGCCAAAAGACACCGACAACTCAGACGAGAAGGACACGAACTAATGAGTATTTACATTTTAATCGATTATGTACCAATAACCTGCGTGCTTTTTGGACTCATCATGGCGTGGAAAGTTGAAAGTGCAAGGTGGTTTTTTATATCTTGTCTCGTAGTTGAAATTGTTGGCTTAGCCATGACAGACACAGTAATGCAATGGAACACCCACTTTTATATTTACTGCGTATTTATCAGCCTTGTATTTTTGCTGCCCATTGTATATCGTAAACGTCTTGCCATGTGGTTATATAGCAAGACGGGTTATGAATATTTTAATAATGTATGCAAGACGCATCGCTTTGTACCACAAGAGGCTGGGATTATCTGTATCGCTATTCTAGCTTGTACGATTAATTTTGTGACTTGGATTGAAGTGCTATTGTATAAATATAGCTTTTTAAGTAATGCACCTATTAAGTTATATGTTAGAGATAATATGGTAGTATTTATCAAAGTAATGGAGAGCTGCGCGATGTTGAGCTATGCATTCAGAGCTGAATTTAGGGAGAGATTTATCCGTGATGAAAATTGTTAATCCAGAACTACTTAAATTAATCAATGGGGCGGGCCAAGGCGGTCCTGGTGGCGGTCCTGCACTTCCTCAGCAACAAATAGTCCCCCCTCTCGGTGGCTAGCTAAACATAAAAGCCACCCATGTGGCTTTTTTAATCTTCATTTCCTATTTGACTGCGCCTCTATTTTGCTTAATCAACATTCATAACTTTATTTAGCAACCGCTAAAAAAACAAAAATATCCATTATTTCGCAATTTAGGGTTAACCAAACCAGTCAGGGTTGCTAGTATGCTAAACCCCCTTTTAAAAGGGTCTGTATAGGAATGAGGAAAATGAACTACATACTAACCACGCAGTGCGCAGACGGAGTTGGGCTAATAGCTAAAATTACCAATTTATGTTTTGAGCACAACTTAAATATTACCCGCAATAACGAATTTGTGGACCGCGAAGGCGCCCGCTTTTTCATGCGTACTGAGCTGACCGGTGAACCAAACGAGCTGTTTTTAACACAACTACGCAAACAGCTACCACATGGAGCGCAAGTAGCGCTTCACCAAGGTGAAAAAACCAAAGTTGTGCTGCTGGCTACAAAAGAGGCGCACTGCCTAGGCGGTGTACTACTTAAACAATATGAAAAAGCCATGAATATTGAAGTTTTATCGGTTATTGCTAATTACAATGACTTAGCGCCTTTAGTCTCAGGTTTTGGTATTCCTTTTCATTGTGTACCTCATACGAGCTTAAGCCGAGTAGAGCATGATGAAAAAATGGCGCAAGTCATTGAACAATACCAACCAGATATTGTTGGCCTAGCAAAATACATGCGTATTCTAAGCCCTGAGTTTGTGGCACGCTTTAGCAAAAAAATTATTAATATTCACCACTCATTTTTACCGGCCTTTATTGGTGCAAAGCCTTATCATCAAGCCTTTGAACGCGGTGTAAAAATCATTGGTGCGACCGCACATTTTGTGAATGATGAGTTAGATGAAGGGCCTATTATTGTGCAAGATGTCACGCAAGTGAGCCATGCCAATGATGCAGAAGCGATGGCCAAAATAGGCCGTGATATTGAAAAAACCGTTTTTTGTAAAGCACTTCAGCTTGCTTGCGAACACAAAGTATTTATCAACGACAATAAAACCGTGGTATTTAGTTAATTTTTAAAAAATACTAAGCGCTACGGCGCTTTTTAGCTGTGTGCTTCTATAGGCTCTAGTTGTAATTTAGATGCAATTAAAACCGCCTGAGTACGGTTGTACACACCTAATTTTCTAAAAATAGCAGTAATATGCGCTTTAACCGTTGCCTCTGAAATATGTAATTCATAGGCTATTTGTTTATTCAGTAACCCTTCGTGCAAGTACTGTAATACTTTGTATTGCTGCGGGGTTAAAGATGCGACCTGTTGGGCTAACTCTTTATCTTCATGTTCAATATTCGCAACTTGATCTTTAATAGTCTCTGGTAACCAATAATCGCCTTCAAGTACCGTATTGATAGCCCGATTGATATCTTGCGGTGATAATGATTTAGGAATAAACCCCATGGCACCATAAGCCATCACTTTAGAGATCACCGATAAATCTTCACTGCCCGATACCACCACAATAGGTAAACTCGGATAATCTTCACGTATACGGATCAAGCCATACAAATCACCACTTCCTGGCATGTGTAAATCAAGCAATAACAAATCAAGCTCATCTTGCTCTGAGAGTATTGCTAGTGTGGCATCAAAAGTATCAGCTTCAAATACAGTGAGCGCTTCAAATTGGTTTTGTAATGCGCCTGTTAATGCCGCCCTAAACAACGGGTGGTCGTCTGCAATTAAAAACTGGTTCATACGGTACTCCTAAAAAATTTCGGCCACTATCTTTACAATAGCAGCCGATATAGTCGTTTAGAATTTATTTAAATTCAAGCTTTTAACGTTAAATTAACGATTTAAGCGGTTTTCAATCAATTCATCCACAACACTTGGATCTGCCAAAGTAGAGGTATCACCTAACTGTTGATACTCGTTAGCTGCAATTTTGCGTAAAATACGACGCATAATTTTACCTGAACGTGTTTTAGGCAAACCTGGTGACCATTGGATCATATCTGGCGATGCAATTGGGCTTAACTCTTTTCGCACCCAATTTCTAACTTCTTTAGTCAGCGCTTCAGTGACGGTGACACCTTCATTTGGGGTAATGTAGACATAAATACCTTGCCCTTTAATGTCATGTGGATAGCCAACCACCGCAGCCTCAGCAACCGATTCATGGGCTACCAGCGCGCTTTCAATTTCAGCAGTGCCTAAACGGTGACCAGATACATTAAGCACATCATCCACTCGACCGGTGATCCAGTAGTAGCCATCTTCATCACGGCGGCACCCATCACCTGTAAAGTACACTCCTGGGTAGGCAGAAAAATACGTTTGCTCAAAGCGCTCATGATCGCCATAAACCGTGCGAGCTTGCGAAGGCCAACTGTCTAAAATAACTAAGTTTCCTTCCGTCGCGCCCTGTAAATTATTACCCTCGGCATCAAATAGCGCTGGCGAAATACCAAAGAAAGGTCTGGTCGCAGAACCCGGCTTCATATCAATTGCACCCGGTAGAGGCGTGATCATGATACCGCCCGTTTCTGTTTGCCACCAAGTATCAACAATTGGACATTGGCCATTGCCTATCTTCTCATAATACCAAGTCCAAGCTTCGGGGTTAATTGGTTCACCCACAGAGCCCAGAATACGTAAGCTAGTGCGTTTAGATGTTGCCGTAGGTTCGTCACCTTTGGCCATCAGTGCACGAATTGCGGTGGGGGCTGTATACAAAATAGTGACATTGTGTTTATCAACGATTTCACCAATACGGCCTGCACTTGGGTAGGTTGGGATACCTTCAAAAATAACCTGCGTGCAACCATTGGCAAGTGGCCCGTAGGCAATATAGCTGTGACCTGTTATCCAACCTACATCTGCACTGCACCAATAAACATCGTCGTCTTTCAAATCAAATACATACTCATGTGTCATCGCAGCATAAACTAGGTAACCTCCTGTGCTATGCACAACGCCTTTTGGCTGCCCAGTTGACCCTGAGGTATATAAAATAAACAAAGGGTCTTCAGCGTCCATAGGAGTTGGCGGGCATTTCGCATCAACATCAGCGACTAACTCATGCCACCACACATCATGTGATTGCCAATCTACTTCACCACCAGTCAATTGATGTACTACAACATGGTCAACATTAACGCCCGGTTGCGAAACGGCTTCATCAACATTGGCTTTGAGTGGTACACAATTGCCACCACGACGGCCCTCATCTGAGGTGATCACAACCTTCGCACCTGAGTCTTTGATGCGATCAGCTATCGCCGAAGGTGAAAAACCACCAAATACCACTGAATGCGTTGCACCAATTCGTGCACATGCTTGCATAGCGTACACGGCTTGCGGTGTCATTGGCATGTAGATAGCAACTCGATCGCCTTTACTAACACCCAGTTTTTTCAAACCATTTGCCAGTTTGGCCACTTCATCATGTAATTGTTGATAGGTAATATGTTCACTTTGTGCTGGGTTGTCACCCTCCCAGATCAGCGCCACTTTATCTGCTTTATCTTTAAGATGTCGGTCAATACAGTTATAAGACGCATTAAGCTGGCCATCTTCAAACCACTTTATACTTATATGCCCTTTGTCAAAAGAGGTATTTTTTACTTTTGTATATGGCTTTGACCAATCAAGGCGTTGCCCATGCTCAGCCCAAAAACCTTGTGGATCCTCAATTGACTGCTTATATAGCGTATTATATTTATCGTTATCAATGAGTGCATTGTTCTTAATAGTTTCAGGAACAGGATAAATGCTCTGTGACATAGTCATCTCCATTTTTATTTGCTTGCCATAAGGCTTTGTCCAAGGATCACTCAGCCAAGGCCGTGAAAGTATTAGACCTTAGTTGTAGAAGCATGTCATGCATTCTTGTTATATGAAATTATCTCAAGTGCTTGGCTGTACCAAATTAATTTTTCCCACGCTAAATAAATTAAATTAAAATCATTACTTTTCAAATCGTTATAAAAAAATCTTGCTAAAAATAAATATTTTATTCATTCACACATGAGTATCCGATGCCACCTTAGTCGTATAGACCAATAGATAATTGAGTAATCGCCACCCTTCATCAAAAGTGAATATTAACGCTTTTATCAGGCGACTCCATATTCATGACAAGTCGCTGCAAAGGAAAAACGATTATGACAACATTAACTTACACAAAAAAAACAATCATTACTGCAAGCATATTAGGTGCGTTAACAACACCCGTTTTTGCAGCCTCTATCGGCCAAACAGACATTAATTACGGTGGTTACGTCAAACTAGATGCAATCTGGAGTGATTTCTCTGACGGTAGTTTAGGCAGCGGTAATATCGGCCGAGATTTTTATGTGCCAGGTACAACACCTGTTACAGCGACAAGCTCTGACGATGCAGTTTTTGATATGCACGCTAGGCAGTCTCGTTTTAACCTCGCCACCAACACAAAACTAGCAGATGGCAGTGCAATTAAAACCAAAATTGAATTAGATTTTATTGCCTCCTCTGGCGGAAATGAGCGTGTTACCAACTCCTACTCCCCCCGACTTAGACAAGCCTTTGTTACCTATCAAGGTTGGTTGTTTGGCCAAGCTTGGACGAACTTTCAAAATGTCTCTGCATTACCTGAAACATTAGATTTTGTAGGCCCTGCAGAGGGCACCGTATTTGTGCGCCAAGCCATGGTCAAGTACAGTATTGGTAGTTGGTCATTTTCGGCTGAAAACCCAGAAAGTACCATTACCACAGAAAATAATGCAAGAGTGGTCACTGATGATGCCAGCATGCCTGATTTCACAGCAAAATATACGCACAAAGCCAGCTGGGGCCACATTGCGCTAGCAACCCTTGCGCGCCAGCTTACCTATAAGCAGGGTATTGCTAATGAGACTCAAACATCATTTGGACTAAGCGCCTCAGGACGTATTAACTTTGGTAGAAATAACCTGAAATTTATGCTGACCCAAGGCCAAGGTTTAGGCCGTTATGTAGGTTTAAATGTCGCTAATGGAGCTGTTTATGATGGGAGTAGTTTAGATGCTATCGATTCAACGTCTGGGTTTGTTGGCTACCAACAGCATTGGAATGACCAATTCCGCTCAACATTTTTATATTCATTTTTCACTGCCGATAATAATGAAAGCTTATTAGCAATTACGGGTAACCCAACTAAATCAAGTCAAAGTTACAGTGCAAACTTACTTTATTCACCAATTAAGCAGCTCACGTTTGGGATTGAATATAAAATAGCCACACGCGATACCGAAGCCGATATTGACGGCGATTTAAACCGTCTACAGCTGTCTGCTAAATACGTATTCTAAAAAACGCCTTAGAACAAAAAAGCCCAGCAATTTGCCGGGCTTCTTACGCTTAATCAATTAGTTGCTTATAGTTCTGCACCGGCTGCTAAGCCTTGGTCTTCACCTTCTTCAGGCTTAATGGTTGCCTTAAGTAACAGCATTTCTCTGAGTTTGCCTTCAATTTCATTGGCAATTTCAGGGTTTTCTTTTAAGAATTTAATTGAGTTAGATTTGCCTTGGCCTACTTTACTACCTTTGTAGCTATACCAAGCACCTGCTTTTTCAACAATCTTGTGTTTAACACCTAAGTCAACCAACTCGCCGTGCTTAGAAATACCTTCGCCGTACATGATGATAAACTCAGCCTGCTTAAATGGTGGCGCAATTTTATTTTTTACAACCTTAACGCGAGTCTCATTACCTACGACTTCATCGCCTTCTTTTACTGAGCCAATACGACGAATATCTAAACGAACAGAAGCATAGAACTTAAGCGCGTTACCACCAGTAGTCGTTTCTGGGTTACCGAACATCACACCAATTTTCATACGAATTTGGTTGATAAAAATCAACATAGTGTTTGATCTTTTCAGGTTACCGGTTATTTTTCTCATACTCTGCGACATCATTCTAGCCGCTAAGCCCATATGAGAGTCTCCGATTTCGCCCTCGATTTCAGCTTTTGGTGTAAGAGCAGCAACAGAATCCACAACAATAATATCAACGGCACCAGAGCGAGTTAGCATGTCACATATCTCTAATGCTTGCTCTCCGGTGTCAGGCTGAGATACCAGAAGCTCATCAATATTTACGCCTAGCTTGGCAGCATAAATAGGGTCTAGAGCATGTTCTGCATCAACGAATGCACATGTTTTACCGTCACGTTGCGCTTGCGCAATTACTTCTAGTGTCAGCGTTGTTTTACCCGATGATTCTGGTCCATAAATTTCTACAATACGACCATATGGTAAGCCACCAGCACCAAGTGCAATATCTAAACCGAGTGACCCTGTTGATGTTGTTTCAACATCCATAGTCTTGTTGTCACCCAATTTCATAATTGAGCCTTTGCCAAATTGACGCTCAATCTGACCTAGTGCAGCGTCTAATGCCTTTTGTCTGTTATCGTTCATTTGCTTCTCCAATCTAGCGTAATGGGCTCAGTATACTGTATAGAATCACAGTATCAAGTATATTTTTAACCTTATAGTAGCGAAACTATATTTTTTAATGCAAAAGCAATAGCTTGCGCTCTAATATAAGCGCGATCACCAGTAAAAATGTGCTCATAGCATGTGACATTTCCCTGAACATTCACTGCAAACCACACAAGTCCCACAGGTTTATCTTTTGACCCTCCACTGGGGCCGGCAATGCCCGATACAGCAACAGCAATATCTGCCTTTGCGGCTTTGGCTGCACCTAATGCCATTGCTAACACCGTTTGCTCACTCACCGCACCATGACTGCACAAAGTATCGGCACTGACACCTAGCAACCCTTGCTTTGCATCATTGCTATAAGTCACAAAACATCGATCAACGTAAGCTGAACTACCGGGAGTATCAGTTAAAGCATAACTAATTCCACCCCCAGTACATGACTCAGCGGTAGTGATTGTAAAACGTTTATCCGTT
This sequence comes from Pseudoalteromonas sp. SANK 73390, assembly GCF_054966645.1. NCBI lineage: Bacteria > Pseudomonadati > Pseudomonadota > Gammaproteobacteria > Alteromonadales > Pseudoalteromonadaceae > Pseudoalteromonas > Pseudoalteromonas sp. SANK 73390. The sequence continues at coordinate 17,349 of NZ_ARPN01000138.1, read as the reverse complement.
AAAATAGCACCCAACTGTGCCGCCAGAGTTTTTATCTCTTGGTTTAGCTCCATATTCAACCTCTTAGGTAGATGCATGTCGATAGATTTATATTCAGAACATACTATAAAACAACAAACGCCCATGATGCAGCAATATCTTAGGATCAAAGCGGATCATCAAGATATTTTATTGTTCTATCGCATGGGAGATTTCTATGAGCTGTTCTTTGATGATGCAGTCCGTGCTGCACAATTACTCGATATTTCACAAACCCACCGTGGTAAAGCATCAGGTGCTCCAATACCTATGGCTGGCGTACCTTATCATGCGGTAGAAAATTACTTAGCTCGCTTAGTACAAATGGGAGAGTCTGTTGCTATTTGTGAGCAAGTGGGCGACCCAGCTACCAGCAAAGGGCCCGTTGATAGAAAAGTAGTTCGTATCGTCACCCCAGGTACAGTCACTGATGAAGCATTATTGCAAGAGCGCCAAGACAATTTACTTGGTGCTCTTTGGCAAGATAAACAACAACAGTACGGCATTGCCTACCTTGATATAAACTCTGGCCAATTTAATATTGTTGAACTTAAAACAGACGAGGCGCTTAGCTCCACATTGCAACGCTTGCAACCAGCTGAGCTACTTTACCCTGAGTCATTTAAAAACCTTCATTTAATTGAACAATTTAAAGGCGCTCGTCGTCGTCCAGATTGGGAATTTGACTTAGACACAGCAAGGCATTTACTATGCCAACAATTTGAAACAAAAGATCTCATTGGCTTTGGAGTAGATAGTGCACACACCGCACTCGTAGCCGCTGGGTGTGTGATGCAATACGTTAAAGACACACAGCGTACTGCTTTACCTCATATTAGGTCTATCACACTAGAAAAAAACGAACATGCAGTGATCTTAGATGCCGCAACTCGTAAAAACTTAGAGCTGACACTAAATCTCTCTGGCAGCGTTGACAATACGTTAGCGCAAATCTTAGATAAAGCGTCGACTCCAATGGGTTCTCGTTTGTTAAAGCGCCGTATTCATACACCAATTCGAAACCGCAATGAGCTTAACGCCAGACTCAACGCTATTTCAAGCTTAATTGAATCTCAATTATGTTTAGATACTTATGATGCACTTAAACAAATCGGCGATATTGAGCGCGTGGTTGCACGACTTGCGTTATGTAATGCTAGGCCCCGGGACTTAACACGTTTAAGGAGCGCCCTACAAGCTTTAGCCCCATTGCACGATTTACTATCAAACAGTAGTGACTTACGTATCAAGCAAATCTGTGCGCAATCACCTACTCTACCAAAGTTACAAGACTTATTAGAACGCGCTATTATAGATAACCCACCTATTTTAATTCGTGATGGCGGTGTTATTGCAACAGGCTACAATAGCGAGTTAGATGAATGGCGAGCACTCAGCCAAGGTGCAACTGATATTTTGGAGCAACTTGAATTACGCGAACGTGAGCGAACAGGGATCAGCACTCTCAAAATTGGCTACAACAAAGTGCATGGGTTTTATATCGAAATAAGTCGTGCAAATTCACATTTAGTCCCAGCTGACTACATTCGTCGTCAAACATTAAAAAATAATGAGCGCTATATTATTCCTGAGCTAAAAAAACATGAAGATAAAGTGCTCGGGAGCCAAAGTAAGGCACTTGCATTAGAAAAGCAGCTCTATGAACAATTATTTGAGTTTATTGCCCCTTACTTAGAACAGTTACAACTTATGGCGGGCGCATTAGCAGATTTAGATGTTCTTAATACCTTAGCTGAACGCGCCCAGACACTTGATTATTGTAAGCCAGAACTCACTGAGGGTGAGGAGCTACATATTGAAGATGGCCGTCATCCTGTTGTTGAACAAGTGAGCAAGGACCCATTTATCGCCAACCCTGTACACCTAAATAAACAACGTAAAATGCTCATTATTACGAGTCCAAATATGGGTGGTAAATCAACTTATATGCGTCAAACTGCACTCATCGTATTAATGGCCCACATTGGTAGCTATGTACCAGCAAGCTCAGCTCAAATTGGCCAAATAGATAGAATATTTACACGTATTGGTGCCAGTGATGACTTAGCATCTGGGCGCTCTACTTTTATGGTTGAAATGACTGAGACCGCAACTATTTTAAATAACGCCAGCAAGCAGTCTTTAGTTTTGATGGATGAAATTGGACGTGGGACAAGCACTTACGATGGTCTATCTTTAGCCTATGCAACAGCCGACTACTTAGCACGCCAATTAGAAGCAAAAACATTGTTTGCGACTCATTACTTTGAGCTCACCGAGCTGGCACAACAACAACCAGGGCTGGTCAATGTACATTTAGATGCCATAGAGCACAATGATACCATTGCATTTAAACATACAGTAATGGAAGGTGCGGCAAGCAAGAGTTTTGGTTTACAAGTCGCAGGCCTTGCAGGCGTACCCAAGCCAGTGTTACTGCTTGCAAAACAAAAGCTCATGCAATTAGAAAACCACCAAAGTGTCGTAGAGCCACTCAAGCCAACACAACAAACCTTATCATTGCCAGAGCCATCTGCAGTGGAACAAATTCTCACAGAGATTAACCCTGATGAATTAAGTCCAAGAGAAGCACATGCTTTACTATACAAACTCAAGCAGCAGCTATCATAAATTGAAAGTTAAAATGCAAAAAACCACCCATTAGAGGTGGTTTTTTGCAAACAAAAATTGGCTTAAAAACTTATAATTGCTCAAATAAGCTTTCAGTACTTAGGCCCTCATGTTGCAAAATATCTTTTAAACGCCTAAGTGCTTCTACTTGAATCTGGCGGACACGTTCACGTGTAAGGCCAATCTCTCTGCCAACGTCTTCCAAAGTTGAAGGCTCATACCCTAACAAACCAAAGCGCCTTGCTAACACTTCACGTTGCTTAGGGTTTAGCTCACCTAACCAATCAACAATATGATTGTTGATATCATTGCTTTGCACTTCATTTTCAGGTCCGTGACCTTTTTCATCAGCGATTATATCTAATAAAGCTTTGTCGTTGTCACCACCTATAGGCGTATCAACAGACGTGATTTTTTCATTTAAACGCAGCATTTTAGTCACGTCTTCAACTGGACGGTCTAAACACTCCGCAATTTCTTCTGCTGTAGGTTCATGGTCCAACTTCTGCGTTAATTCTCTCGCTGTACGTAAATATACGTTTAGCTCTTTAACAACATGAATCGGCAAGCGAATAGTACGAGTTTGGTTCATAATTGCGCGCTCAATGGTTTGTCTTATCCACCATGTCGCATATGTAGAAAAACGAAAACCACGCTCTGGGTCAAACTTCTCAACCGCTCTAATTAAGCCTAAATTACCTTCTTCAATTAAATCTAATAATGCTAAGCCTCGATTATTGTATCGACGAGATATTTTCACGACTAAACGTAAATTACTCTCGATCATTCGTTTACGTGAAGCTTCGCAACCTTTAAGCGCTTTTCGAGCAAAATATACTTCCTCTTCAGCACTAAGCAAAGGCGAAAAGCCAATCTCACCAAGATAGAGTTGCGTCGCATCTAAATTTTTGACGTTATCATCTTTGGCAAAGATATCATCTTCTTCGTCTATTTCTTCCAATAATTCGGCTTTTGAGCTATTTTCATTTAGCTCGTCGAGCTTCTCTTCAAAATCGTCCGTTTTTTTGGTTTTAACATTTGCAGTTTGAGCCATACGCATCCTCCCAAGTGAATTAATAGTGACGTTGTGCGTAGCAAAATCATCGCGTCACTACCTACTTGGCAAATATTTAACCGGATTAACAGCCTGCCCTCTAAAACGAATTTCAAATCTTAATGCTGTTTTAGAAGCGTCTGTACTACCCATTTCGGCAATTTTTTGCCCAACTTTAACTTTTTGTTGCTCAGTGACCTGTAACTTGGAGTTATGCGCATAAGCACTTAAATAATCATCATTGTGTTTTAGAATAATTAAATTACCATAACCTCTAAGTGCGCTGCCCGCATAAACTACAATACCATCTGCAGCAGCCTTAACAGGGGCTCCTTCAACGTTCGTGATTTGAAGCCCTTTATAGCCATTTTCTCTACTAGAAAATTGCTTAGTCACTTTACCAACAGCAGGCCAATACCAACGTACCTTATTAGAAAACAAAGCCTTAGGTGCATTGTTATTTTTACTGCTATGCTTTTGAACATACTCTCGTTGTTTTGGCTGATCAAGTTCTTTTTTGGTAGTTTTGTTATTTTTTTGTTTATGATAACTGGACTTATTTCGATTTGAAGTGTATTTTTTGTGCTTTTTATTTTTATTTTGTGGACGTTCAATATAAATCAATTGTCCGGGGTAAATCAGGTATGGTGGCTTGATTCCATTTATCTTCGCAACTGTTCTGACATCTTTATTTGCACTAAAAGCAATAGCAAACAAAGTATCTCCTTTTTGAACTCGGTAACGATCATTGGTGATATGAATTTTTTGTGTTGAACTGGACTTACCTGTTTGAAGGCTAGTCACTGGTGCTGGAGAGTGGCGACTTGCACAACCACTTAATAACATACAGACAGTTGTCAGTATCAACAGGTATGTTTTAAGCATAAGCGACCTTTTTTGAAACTATTAACATTGTATTCGACTTTGAGCTTCGCAACGCTAAGATATGAATTAATCAGTTAAATAATGTCGCCTGCCACCAACGGAACAAACCGTACCGGTGCGAGTCGATGCTCAATAAATTGACTCCCTTTACGAACAAATAAGGTTAACTGTTGCTCTTGTTCTCCTAAAGGTACAATAAGCGCCCCATTGTCTTCAAGCTGTGATAGCAATGCTTCTGGCACTGTTTTTGCCGCAGCTGTTACAATAATCCCAGCAAAAGGCGCTTTTGACGACCAACCTTGCCAACCATCACCATGTTTCATGGTTACATTATATAAATCAAGCAAATGCAAGCGCCGCTTGGCCTGCCACTGTAATGATTTGATACGCTCAACACTGCATACTTCGTCAAATAACTGAGCTAGAATCGCGCTTTGATAGCCGGAACCTGTACCAATCTCTAGCACTTTACCCTTTACGCCAATTTGTAGCAAAACCTCAGTCATTTTAGCCACAATATAGGGTTGAGAAATGGTTTGACCTTGTCCAATAGGTAACGCCGTGTTTTCGTATGATTTATGTTTTAACACATCATCGACAAACACATGCCGAGGTGTGCGCTCTAACACATCTAGCACTTGCTCATCAGCAACACCTAGCTCATTAAGCTGCAGAGCTAACGCACTGGCACTGCGTTTATAACTGCTTAACACTCGGTTTTAGCCTCATTCAACCATGTTGCCATGGCATCAAGGCTTTCATAAGCTGTCATATCCACTTTTAAAGGTGTAATAGCAGCATAGCCATGATTGATTGCATGAAAGTCGGTTCCGTCTCCTGCGTCACTTTCACTACCTAAATTACCATACCAATAAACATCTCGGCCCCAGGGGTCTCGCTGTTGCGTCATTGTTTCTGCTTTATGTCTGGCACCCAAGCGGCATACTTTTATGCCCTTAAGTTCAGCAAGAGGTATATCAGGTACATTGATATTAATAATTTGATCTTTGGGCAACGGATGATGTTGTAATTGTTTTATTATATCGATCGTTACCTGAGCCGCAGTTTCGTAATGGTTTTCATATTTTGAACACAGTGACACAGCAATTGCTGGAAGCCCTAAATGGCGCCCCTCAGTTGCAGCAGCAACAGTGCCCGAATATAAAGTATCATCTCCTAAATTAGCCCCATTATTGATACCCGCAACCACTAAATCAGGCAGTTCATCCATTAATTGATTTACGCCAAGATGAACGCAATCCGTGGGGGTGCCATTAACTGAAATGAACCCATTTTCAAGTACCGAGGCACGTAATGGATTAAGTAAAGTCAATGAGTTACTCGCGCCACTACAATTACGGTCGGGCGCAACAACAGTCACTTCAGCGATTTGAATTAATGCTTTGTATAAAGCATCGATCCCTTTCGCATTTACGCCATCATCATTACTGAGCAATACTCGCATCAATTACTCCTTGCGTTAAATTATCTTTACTCGCATCACGGTGTAGTACCAGCTCTCTCAATACAGCCGTAGCAAATGTACCTTTGGGTAAACTAAACGACAACTTAATCGTATCACTATCGATGGTCTCCACTTGCAAGTCTTTTGGAACTAAACGCAGCGCGCGCCGTTCTACTTTTAAGCCTAACTCTCCAAGACCTTGTTGCCAAGCACTATATGGCTGTAACCATTGCCTTTCTTGTTCAACTAGGCCTTTTTCTCCTTTACCCACCATCGGTGCTGACAACACAATATCTCCACTGCTCAAACGTGCGATGATTTCATCATTTATGTCATCTTCAAAAAAGGCATTGCTACCACTGAGCAAAAATACTTCTCTGTGCCACGTTTTAGCCAAACCGTGTTCAGCCACACGCAGGCTTACCAACTGGTTAAAAATATGTGACCGTGCGGCTGAGATAACGATACCGCGCAGTTTTTTATCTCGAATATGCTCTCCGCCAAATAATCGCTCAGCCATTTCCAGATTATGACCACCATGTCCAAAACGCTGCTCACCAAAGTAATTAGGAATGCCTTGTCGAACTGCATTAATTCTAGAAAGAATGTCTAAAGGCATATCCACATTACGTAATATGATTTTAAAATGGTTACCACTGTGACAACCAGTCCGCAGCTTGCGATTATGCCGTATTTGTTTAACTACAAAAATGCTATCACTATTTAGTGCACTAAAATCAATATCTTTTTTAATCGGCACTGGGACGCTAAACCATTGACTACAGACACCATGTCGGTCTTTTAAACCTGCATAGCTGACATCGCGGGGGGCAATGCCTACAAACTTAGCCAATTGCTTGGCAATAAATTGCGTATTTTCCCCTTTTTTGATCACCTGTAAGCAAACATGCTCACCTTCACCAGTCAACGGAATATCCAGTATTTCGTCTACCATAAAATCTTCAGCTGATGTTTTAAAATCAGCTGAAGATTTTGGTTGTCCATATAAATAATTAAGTTCTTTCATGATGTTACTAATACCACAACCGCATGAGCAGAAATGCCCTCTTTACGCCCCTCAAAACCAAGCTGCTCTGTAGTCGTTGCTTTAACGTTAACCTGAGATAATTCAACTTCACAATCCAAAGCTAAGTTAGCTCTCATATCATCAATATGAGGACGCATTTTAGGTGCTTGTGCAACCAGCGTAACATCACAATTCCCTAAGTGATAACCCATTGATTTCATCTTTGATATAACTCTTCGCAACAAAATTCGACTATCAATGTTAGCAAATTCATCTGAGGTATCTGGAAAATGCTTGCCTATATCCCCCAATGCTAGCGCCCCCAATAAAGCATCGCATAATGCATGGATTGCTACATCACCATCAGAGTGGGCTATAAACCCCTGCGTGTAAGGTATCTTTTCTCCGCAGATTGTCAGCGGACCTTCTCCACCAAATTTGTGTACGTCAAAACCATGACCGATTCTAATCATTGCTCACTCTCTTGCTGCTTAGAAATTAAAAAACATGCTAAATCATAATCTTCGGGCGTGGTAATTTTAATATTGTCGCTTCGTCCAGAAATTAATTTAACAGGGTGCTGTGCCCACTCCATTGCTGACGCTTCATCGGTGATGGCCACGCCATTTTTCAGCGCTTGCTGCAATGCACTTTTGAGTGCTTGGTAAGGAAAAAACTGAGGCGTCAAAGCTTGCCAGAGCTTTCCACGGGGGACGGTTTGCAAACTATGTGACTCGCCACGCTTTATTGTGTCTTTTACTTTTGACGCTAAAATACCACCTTCATTATCGGCAACACACTGGGTTATTAACTTTTGCATATCATGCACCGTTACCAAAGGTCGTGCTGCGTCATGCACCAACACCCAGTCAGGTTGTTTGTCATTAAGTGCTAGCAACGCATTGAGCACAGAGTCAGCTCTTTCTTTTCCACCACTAACAGCCAAAATTCGCTTATCTGAAAGCTTTAGTGTCTTGAAATATTCATCCGAATCACTAACGGCGACTACAATCTGATTCAATTCACTCAACTGAGTTAGTTTATTTAGTGTGTGCTCTAGGATAGTGTGTTGGGCAATTTTCAAATATTGTTTGGGATGACCCACTTGCATTCGACTGCCAATGCCCGCAGCAGGCACAATCGCTGCTATTTTAATTGTTTGATTCATGGTGTTTTCTAGGGAGTACTCGAATAAATGTTTCGTTTTCTTTAATCATACCTAGCTCATGGCGAGCCCGCTCTTCGACGCCCTCAAGACCAAGCTTTAAATCTTCAATATCAGCTTTTAACAACTTGTTGCGTTTAGACAGTTTTGTATTAAGTGCTTGATGTGACTCTACGGTACTTTTTATGCGTGTATAATCATCAATACCGTTGTTCGCAAACCATAAGCGATACTGGAGAAAAATGGCAAGGCTGAGCAGTACGAGTTGAAATAAACGCATAACCTACTCCCCTGAATACCAGGCTATTGCACAAAGCAGATTAATGAGGTCGTAGTTTTGGTACTTTAACATTGGTCCAATTTATCATGCTAGCTAGCAGCATCTCTCTTAAGCTTAATACGCGTGGTACAACAACTTTTTTATATTGCCAACGATGGCCGCAACACGCGCAAACCATAAGTAGCTTAGTTGGTTTAAGTAACTTAGTGTCACTTTGATGACTCAGGCCTGAACTTGCAAACCAACCATATTGATTGCAATGTATCGCATTGTCTCTTACTTGATCTATGCTGTCCATGACAACCTGTGTATACCCAGCGTTATTCACAAGTATTGGCACCACTAACCCAACTGGCGTATGCACTGAGTAAAAACTTTTACTATTTTGTTCATTAAACTGTGGCTGTGCTTTTTTTTGTGGTGCAAGCCAGCAAGCATTTTGGCTATCAAGCTCTAAAGGTACATCTCCTTGACTAATATGCCGTGCAGCGCGTTCCACATAATACGGTAAACTCAGCAATTTTTTTTGCAGCTGCTCACCGTTATACTGTTTCGCCAGCAATAGGATTTCTCGTGCATAAAATACGTTAACTAACTCAGCAAATTGCAAACGTTCATGCTCGTTATGCCACAAGTTGCTTTGCTTTGTATCAGATATATTCTGCTTTACCACACACCCTCCACTGCCTGAGAAAAGTTATAGCATGCTAAGCAGATCCACGCTAGCCTTTAGGGCGCAGCCCCAGTTTGGCATGTCCACTTTCTAAAAATTGAATAACACCTTGGCGTTTCTTTCCTAACAACAAACTACCATCGGCTAAAAACATGAAGTTTTGCCAACAACGTTTAAATACACCAAAGCTTGTTTCAAACACATACTTTCGAGACAGGCAAAAGTACACAGTGGTATTATCCTCCCACTCTAAGAAAGTACACAATGTTTGTGGTAAAGCCGGCTCACCAGCTTCCCAAGGTTGCTCCCAGTTGAAGCTGTCGCTCCAAGTGCTTTCATCGCCAGCCCATTCTGATTGAGTGAAAAAATCAGGGTGGTCTTTCTCTCGTGAAACCATAGTAGTCCACAATACCGCAGCACGCTCTGCGCTCATTAATTTAATTGCATTAAGATCAACATCATCAACCGGTAGATCCTTATGTTTAAATACCCAGGCTTTTTTAAATTCTTCTATGGAAATATAATTCATCTTTACGCCATATTGGCAAACATATAACTTTGAAGTATACCGCACTGTAACAGGAGCAAACAATGAAGCAATTACTAAAAGCAGGCATTTATCAACATTACAAAGGACCTAAATATCATGTTCATCATGTTGCCACACACAGTGAAACTGGCGAGGCGATGGTGGTATATCAAACTTTATACGGCGACTTTGATTTTTGGGTTAGGCCACTTGAGATGTTTAATGAACAAGTCCTTGTAGAGGGCACACTTACACCACGTTTTAAGTTTGTTGGTACAAACTAGCGAGGAAAATATTTTACTGACTAGAGCAGTGGCGCCATTTTATGGCACACTAGTCTCATCAGACCAGATAATTAGGAAATTAACGTGAGCTTTGAAGGTACACATAATTACATCGCAAGCAATGCACTCAAACAAGCCGTCAATGCTGCGGTAATTTTAGAAAAACCCTTATTAATTAAAGGCGAACCTGGCACAGGAAAAACAATGCTGGCGCAAGAGCTGGCCAGCAGTCTCAATACAGAGTTAATTCAGTGGCATATCAAATCAACAACAAAAGCACAACAAGGCTTGTACGAATATGATGCAGTGTCACGATTGCGCGATAGCCAGTTAGGTGATGCCAAAGTTCATGACATCGGTAACTACATCGTTAAAGGTAAACTTTGGCAAGCATTTGAAGGCTTAAAACGTCCTGTGTTATTGATTGATGAAATAGACAAAGCGGATATTGAATTTCCGAACGATCTGCTTCTAGAGTTGGATAAAATGGAGTTTCATGTATACGAAACTGGTGAGCGCGTCAGTGCCAAAGTGCGCCCTATTGTGATAATTACCTCTAACAATGAAAAAGAGCTGCCAGATGCTTTTTTGCGTCGTTGCTTTTTTCACTACATTGATTTTCCATCATCAGCGCAAATGCAACAAATCATTGATGTGCATTATCCAAATATCCAACAACAATTAGTGCAACAAGCATTAGAGTCATTTTTTAAACTACGCGACATACCCGGCCTTAAGAAAAAGCCTAGTACCAGTGAGCTGCTAGACTGGCTGAAGTTACTCATGGCACAAGATATTGATGCAAATACATTAAAAGATAGCAGCCATAAAGGAGGCTTAATGCCGCTCTTTGGAGCCCTACTTAAAAATGAGCAAGATGTTAGTCTAATTGAAAAACTTGCCTTTATGAGTAAGCGATAACACCATGTTGATTGATTTCTTTTTTACCTTGAAAAAATATGGCCTGAAAGTATCGCCAAGAGAATTGTTAGACTGTATCAATGCCTTGAACCATGGCCTGGCTTTTGCCGATATGGATGCATTTTATGAGTTAAGTAAAACCATATTCGTCAAAGATGAAACTCAATATGACAAATTTGACCGCGCCTTTGCTGATTATTTTCAGGGTATTGAAGACATCGACTTTTTAAGTCAGCTACAAAAAGATACACAACTTCCTGCAGATTGGCTTAGGAAGGAGTTTGAGAAAAACCTCACTGCAGAACAAAAAGCACAAATTGAAGCTGCAGGAGGCCTAGATAAGTTAATGGAAACCCTTAAACAGCGTCTAGCCGAGCAGCAAAAGCGTCACGCTGGCGGTAACAAATGGGTTGGCACTGGTGGTACTTCACCCTTTGGTGCGTTTGGATATAACCCTGAAGGCGTTAGAATTGGACAAGATAGCAGTCGCCAGCGCCAAGCCGTTAAGGTGTGGGACAAGCGCCAATATCGAAATTTAGATGCCGATAGTGAAATCACCAGTCGTACAATGCAGTTAGCCTTAAAAAAGCTACGTAAATTTGCACGCAGTGGTGCCAGCGAGCAATTGGATTTAAACGAGACTATAGCTGCAACGGCAAAGCAAGGTGGGATGCTAGATGTAAAAATGGCACCTGAGCGACACAATGCAGTGAATGTGATCATGCTGTTTGATATTGGTGGCTCCATGGATGATTACATTCACCTATGTGAACAATTGTTTAGTGCCGCACACAGTGAATTTAAACACTTAGAATTTTTTTATTTTCATAACTGTGTATACGAACATGTATGGCAAGATAACGAACGCCGTCAAGCCAGTGTAGTGGATACGTACCAACTCATTAACCGCTTTGGCAAAGACTATAGATTGATTTTTGTAGGCGATGCGACCATGGGACCATATGAAATCGCCTATCCAGGCGGTAGCGTGGAGCATTGGAATAAAGAGCCCGGTTCGGCATGGCTAGCACGCCTTAGTAATCATTTTGAAAAAATTGCTTGGTTAAACCCACAACCAAAAGAGCATTGGCCGTATTATCAGTCTATTGGTTTAATTGAAGAAGCGATGGATAAGCGCATGTACCCGTTGACCCTTGATGGGTTAAGCTGTGCTATAAAAGAGATGAGCTAGTACAATTTAAGACACATTTATGCTCTGTGTCATTTCTATTTTGTAACTTTGACTGAAATGACACAGTATGTAGGTAGTCAGTTACTCTTGGAAGTAAGTACCCCAACCATCATATTCAACGTTAAATTCCGTTGCTAAGGCGGCCAACTTATCGACATCCTCCATGATCACATCGGCATCCAGTTCCGCTTCTACTACAATATCAAATCCCCAAATCTTACTGCCATCTTCGAGCTCTAATTCAGCAGGGTCTTCAACATCGTAACCAAGTTTAAATGCAGCTAAAGCCGCATTCTCTAACTTTTTAAAATCTTCACATACAAAGTGATGCTCCACTTCATACAGTTTATCTGTTGCCGAGCCATCTTCTAAAAGTGATTCAACTATGTCTTCGCTAATCTCGCGCCAATTATCCATTATTTTCTTTTACCTTTTCATCAAGCTCTGCAATACGCTGTGCCATTTGCGAGTGTATTGCTTTAGCATGTTCACGCGCGCTGATCTCTTTGTCTAAATCAACCGGCGCTAAAATATCAATGTAAATTGTACCATTGTCCCAGCGGTTTAGCTTAATACAATTACTCGTGCTATTCATGCATACAGGCACAACAGGCACTTGTGCATTGAGTGCGGTATGAAAAGCGCCCGTTTTAAATGCTAATAGCCCTTTTCCATAGCTTCTAGTGCCTTCGGGAAACATCCAAAGAGATAAACCTTTGCTTTTTATCTTTTGGGCAGACTTACCAAGCGTACCGACTGCTTTAGTACGGTTGCTTCTATTAATTAGGATATTACCTGAGAGCCAATAAAGCTGACCAAAAAATGGGATCCACTTAAGGCTTTTTTTGCCCATACTAACTGTTCTTTGAGGTACAGCTGCAGTCAATGTGAATAGATCGTAGTTATTTTGATGATTTGCTACGTATACCGCAGGCCCAGCGTCAATACTATTAACATGACGTGAAATAACAAGTTTGACACCAATGACGGTAGACATTTTTCCAAACCAACAGGCGATGGTATGCACATTATTTGGATGAAATGGCCGTACCAGACACAATAATAGCCCAAACACACAGCTAAAAATAATAAATAATGCCATCGCTAAGATGCGTAATGCTGCCAACAAAATCGTTTCTCCTCACTTACGAACGCGTATTATAATCAAAATAGCGAACACTTGTAAGCTCAAAAAACTTGCTTGAAAATAAAAAACAAAAAAGCCGCTAACGATTAGCGGCTTTCTTTAAATGGAATAATCAGTTAGCTCATTGCAGCTTGTAACTTTTTCATCGCTGACTTTTCTAATTGGCGTACGCGTTCAGCTGATACATTGTACTTAGAAGCTAAATCTTGCAAGGTTGCTTTTTCATCAGCTAACCAACGTGCACTTACGATGTCTTGCGAACGCTCATCAAGCGTTTTAAGTGCATTAAACAGTCTATTTTGCGATTGCTCTTGCCACTGTTCTTGTTCAACAGAATCTGCCAAGTCGCTGCTACCATCTGTTAAATATTGTACTGGTGAATAGCTGCTTGATGGCGCATCATCATTATCATCACCAGTTAAGTCAAAGCCCATGTCTTGTCCACTCATTCGCGATTCCATTTCACGGACTTCTTTTTCACTCACACCCAGTTCATTTGCAACTGTCGTTACTTCAGCTTGATTAAACCAACCTAGGCGTTTTTTATTCTTACGTAAATTAAAAAATAATTTACGCTGCGCCTTAGTGGTCGCAACCTTAACAATACGCCAATTCTTTAATACATACTCATGGATTTCGGCTTTAATCCAATGTACTGCAAATGAAACAAGCCTCACGCCAACATCAGGATTAAAACGTTTAACAGCCTTCATCAGGCCAATGTTACCTTCTTGAATTAGGTCAGCCTGTGGTAAGCCATAACCAGAATAACTTTTAGCAATGTGCGCAACAAAGCGAAGGTGAGAGACGATGAGTTTTTTAGCGGCTTCTAAATCCCCTTCCTGTTGAAGACGAGTGGCCAACACTTTTTCTTGCTCAGCATCAAGCATAGGAATAGAGCTTACTGTTTGTAAGTAACCATCTAAACTTGCGCTTTGTTGTCCAGCAGTTAGTGCTAATGCGTATAAATCTTTACTCATTTCTCACCTCAAGTGGTAAATATTCCAGTCCATTTTAGCACTCTTCAAGCAAGAGTGCTAATGCGTATATAATACGTTTTCAAAAGAAAATGCAAGCATTTTCTTTTCCCATTTCGACCTTACTTATAAATCATTGATTTTTATTAAATAAAGATGGGGTTTAGATGCAACAATTAAGCAGTCTTCAGGATATCATATTGCATTGATATAGCCCATCTGTGATAAATTACATGGGCTTAAATATACTTTTATGCTTTAAAATCATTCAGGTGGTATTAAACTTTATCAGGCTCAATATCTTTTATATAACGGTGTACGGATAGAAAAGACCCACCAAACCCTAAAGAAACCGCCAACAACAATAAAATCATTAACTCATTGCCATTGAGCCCTTGCAACACAAAAGCACTTTGGTAAACCCCAGCAACCATAGAGACTGCTGATTCTAACCACCAGAGCATCATGGCAACACAGATAAATGCAACCAAGCCACCGACAATGCCATACCATACACCAGTCCAAATAAATGGAGTATGAATAAAGGTATTTGTAGCGCCAACAAGCTTAAGCACCTGGATTTCTGACTTTTTATCCATGATTGATAGGCGAATAGTGTTCCCTATAATCAAAATAACCGCACTGAGCAATAAAAGAGCGATGGTTACCACACTTTCTTTTAATAGGCTCAACAATGCATTTAAACGCTCTAACCATTCAATATCGAGCTTACCAAACTCCACTTCACGCTCACTTTCTAACTTATCTAACAATTGCTGAGCAGCTTGTGGTTGACGATAACGACTAGTCGGTGTTACCAAAACAACATTTGGCAGAGGGTTTTCTTCTAAATAGTCTAATGCTTGCCCAAACCCTGAAATACGCTTAAATTCATCAAGTGCTTGTGATTTTGATATAAGCTTAACATTCGCAATCTCAGGATATAATGCAAGACGTTTTGCCAATGTTTGTGTTTGCTGCTCATTCATAGACTCTTTAACGAACAGCGAAATTTCTGAAGCATCACTAAAACCACTACTCACTTGCTGCACATTTTTTACCACTATATATAATGTGGCTGGTAGCGTTAAGCTTAATCCTAATACTAAAATAGTCATCAATGATGCCATGGGCGTGCGCCACATTTCACCTAAACTATTTATGCCTTGGCGAAACACGGTAAGCATAAAAAAATAACAGCGTAAAAACCAAGATTTATTTTGACTACTAGTTTGTGCATCACGACCTTTAAACAATAAGCTCATAGTCTTTCCTCCGAGAGCGGATCTTGGCTCATTCGGCCATGACTCAAGGTCAAGCTACGATATTTCATCCTAGCGATCAGTCCTAAATCATGAGTGGCGATTAACACTGCTGTGCCATGGCGATTAAAGTCTTCAAATAATTTTAGGATTTCCATTGATAGCTCAGGGTCCAAATTACCTGTGGGTTCATCTGCTAATAATAAAGGCGGTGAATTAACAATGGCACGAGCTATGCCCACTCGTTGCTGTTCACCACCAGATAAAGTATTTGGCTGACAGCGAACTTTATTCAAAAGCCCCACTTTGTCTAACGCAGCATTTACTCTTTTGGCTATGTGTTTATGGTGCATCCCTTCAATAACAAGCGGTAATGCAACGTTATCAAATACATTGTAACGTTCAAGCAATCGGTGATTTTGAAAAATGATCCCAATATCTCGCCTTACAAAAGGTATCTGACGATTACTCACACTATTTAAATCAACACCATTAATAAAAACATGTCCCGCAGAAGGACGCTCCATCACGCTGATAAGCTTTAATAAAGTACTTTTCCCCGCTCCGCTGTGGCCAGTTAAAAATGCAAGCTCACCATTGCCCAGCTCAAAGCTAACTTTCTCTAATGCTCGGTGACCACCGGGGTATGTTTTACTGACTTGGTCAAATTTGATCATGCTAGGCCTGCTTATAATTATGTTTTAGACCAAATAAAGGGAGCACTTAGTCTCCCCTTCATTAGTTAAGCATCTTCGTTACTAAATAATGCCTCAATAAAGTCTTCACTTTTAAATGTTCGTAAGTCATCAATTCCCTCGCCAACACCGATATAGCGAATAGGCACTTGAAATTTGTCTGCAACAGCAAAAATAACACCGCCTTTAGCTGTACCATCTAACTTAGTTAAAGTGATGCCTGTAAGCCCCACAGCTTGATTGAATAAATTAACTTGGCTAATCGCATTTTGCCCTGTACCAGCATCTATTGTTAACATTACTTCATGTGGCGCATCAGGGTCTAGCTTCTTCATTACACGAGCGATTTTCTCAAGCTCCTGCATCAAGTTATCTTTATTTTGTAAACGCCCAGCTGTATCAGCAATTAAAACATCAACGTTACGTGCTTGTGCCGCTTGAAATGCGTCAAATACCACCGATGCACTATCGGCACCTGTGTGTTGGGCAATTACAGGAATGCTGTTACGCTCACCCCATACTTGTAGTTGTTCAACCGCTGCGGCTCTGAAGGTATCACCTGCCGCTAACATGACCGATTTACCTTGCTCTTGAAATTGCTTTGCTAATTTACCAATTGTGGTAGTTTTACCTACACCATTGACACCGACCATTAAAATCACAAATGGCTTTTTATTTTGTGGGATCTCAAGCGGCTTTTCCGCTTCTTTGAGCATATCAGCCATCTCTTGCTTCATTAGCTCATAAAGTGCATCACCATCTTTTAGCTGCTTACGGTTAGCCGCATCAGTTAAGTTATCAATTAGCTTCATCGTGGTATCTACACCAAGATCGGCAGTTAATAGCTGAGTTTCTAATTCTTCAAAAAGATCATCATCGATTTTTTTACCTTTAAAAATCGATGCAATACCAGAGCCTAAATTAACCTTAGTTTTAAGTAACCCTTTCTTTAATCGTGAAAAGAAGCCCTCTTTTTTAGGTTTGTCTTGCTCAACCTGTGCTTTCGCTTCTGCCGCTAGGCGCTGACGCTCGGCCTCTTCAGCTGCCGCTTGCTCTGCTTGTGCTTCTGCCGCTAAACGTTGACGCTCAGCTTCTTCAGCCGCTACTTGCTCTGCTTGTGCTTTAGCTTCTGCTGCTAAGCGCT
>NZ_ARPN01000137.1:0-404 GCF_054966645.1 Pseudoalteromonas sp. SANK 73390 | reverse complement strand
GAGTACTGCCTAAGCGGTCTCGGTGGGTATAACGAATGGTAGCCACTTCACCTGTGCCTTGGCTGATGAGTGCCACATCACCAATATATGCGCGCCATGTGGTTTTGCTGCCCTCAACCTCTTCTTCATAGGCACCTGCGTAGTACGTGGTAGTATTGCCTTTAACCTGCTTAAAGCGCATATGGTCTGGGCCATATACAAAAATGCTGGTAATACCATTTTTAGTAAGTGATGTCGGTTTGTCCATGGCATTGTAAATGGCACTGGTGAGGCCATCGCCTTTAGTCATATTACCGCGCGCATCGTAACTAAAGCCCGCCCACGTACCATTGGTTTTTTGTACCTTTTTAACTGCGTTGGCACCGCCACCCGCGTGTCCGCTCAGGTGCTCGCTGTAGTTATAC
>NZ_ARPN01000136.1:0-1953 GCF_054966645.1 Pseudoalteromonas sp. SANK 73390 | reverse complement strand
TAGCTTTCGCTAAAGCGGTGTTGGTTATCAAAGCCGCCCGTAGTTACCGTCATGGCTTTTAAATTACCAAAGCCGTCATATTGGGTGTAGTTTAACGCCATTAATTGTTGGCTGCTGTCTGTTCCGGTATAGCTGCCTGTCATTTGCCCAGAGGTTAATGAGTAATATTGCTTTTGTGTTAAGCCATTACCTAGTGCGCTTTGGGTAATATTGCCTAATATATCTTGGCTTTCAACCGTTTGATATACATAGTCATTGGCTGCATTTTTAACGCTGGTTTGATAGCCTTTATCGTTATAGGTGTATTCCAGCGTAAGGTTATTAGGGTAACGCACGCCTTTAACACGGCCATAATTACCATCGTACAGTGTACTGGTGGTGTAGCTTTTACCACTGCCCAAGACGGTATGCGTGGTTGGGCGACCCAGTGTATCAAAGTTGTAGGTATGGCTTACCCCATTACCGCTGGCGCTGGTCATTTGTCCATAGCCGTTACGTGATGAGTCATCATAGCTATAGTTTAAATCAGCTTCTCCTGTCGCTGTGCGCAATACTACCCTGCCCAGAGGGTCTGTGTAAGTATTAACAATGGTGTCGTTACTTCTGGTTTCTTGT
The DNA here is from genome assembly GCF_054966645.1 of Pseudoalteromonas sp. SANK 73390. Lineage (NCBI taxonomy): Bacteria > Pseudomonadati > Pseudomonadota > Gammaproteobacteria > Alteromonadales > Pseudoalteromonadaceae > Pseudoalteromonas > Pseudoalteromonas sp. SANK 73390. The sequence continues at coordinate 1,338 of NZ_ARPN01000136.1, read as the reverse complement.
TGTAGCTCACCAAAGCCATTGTAGGTAAAGCCAGTGACCCCTTGGTTAGGGTCATCCACTTTAGTTTTACGACCGAGCGCATTGTAAGTGGCTTTAATTTGGTTGCCCGCCGCATCTTCAATCACTGCGGGTAAACCAAGGCTGTTATAGCCATAATAAGTAAAGTTACCAGCTGCGTCTTTGGTGCGCACCAGTTGCTTTAAGCTATTATAGGTACGCGACATTTGCCCAAGCGCTATGCTATGGCAGGTTTCACTCACATCAATGGTGGTGGTTAAACCACTATAACCATAAGTGACGTCCATTGTGCCGCTGGTGCTTTGACCACACTGTTGGTCAACAACCTTAGTCGCTGGGCGACCCAGTACATCAAAGTCACTGTATGTGGTGCCATAAGATGTGCCACTTTGTTTATAGGGCATTGATTCAAATGTGGTGCGGCCAAGGTTATCAAAGCTCACATCTTGATACACCCAACTGCCATCAAACGCTTGGCTGGCGGTACGAATGGTTCTACCTAGCTTGTCTTTGTACACCCGTACTTCAGGGGTGCCTGCACTGACCTGTTTAACCATCATCACTGCATAACTGGGTTTATGGTCATCGTATAAAGTCGATTGCACGGCCGAGTATTGTATTGGCATACCCGCGGTTTTTTGACTAAATGGGCGATAGAAATCATCGTAACCATAGGTGGTTGTCACCCATTTATCGGCCGATATTTGGCGCTTTTGCTGCTTAGGTTGCCCCGTAGCTCGGTCGGTAATGGTTTTAACTTGATGGCCTTTGGCGTTAGTAATAACGAGTGGAAAATAGCCATCCGCTGCTTCATTTGTACCATCTTTGGAGTAGGTCATTATAGTTTTGCGAGCGTTATTTTGCCATTGACCAGAGCTATTTTTCACTAAAGCCACCTCATTTACACTCGTCGGTAGACCATGAATATTAAATTCTGTAAAGACCGTTTTACCCTTACCTGAAGTTACTCCATTGACATACCCTTTCACTTCAATGCCTCGAGGCTTACGGTTTTTATGGTAATTACTAAAAGTAGTTTCAGTTGCGTAGTTGGCATCTAGTTGACCGTCCATAGGATCATCATCATTGCGCTGTTGAACGGCTGACTTGCTCACCGTTTTACTATCTAGCTTATGTGGCCACCAAGTGCTGGTGTTTTCACAGCTACCAGAGGCAACTTGCTCCGTTATTGACGTATGCAGCCCCCAATCATCTTTATTGGTATTGGTTGCTTTTAAAACATTGCCACACGCGTCAATTGCATTAACTCGCATGGTGCTGGTGTTCAATACATTTTTCGATGTTAAATCTCGGGTTTGC
>NZ_ARPN01000135.1:0-548 GCF_054966645.1 Pseudoalteromonas sp. SANK 73390 | reverse complement strand
AAGGGATAAAACCTGGGGAGCGAGTGGGGATCTGTTGTCACAGAGGTGAGCAATTGCTGACAACTTCACTTGGAGTATGGAAGGCCGGTGCGTGTTATGTGCCGCTAGACCCAAGTTACCCGCAAGCCAGATTACACTATATGCTAGCAGACAGTGGTGCGAGCGTAATATTAGGGGATGGAGCTGCTGCACAGGTGTTGTCTGATAGCCCATTACCACAATTAACATTGGCACAAGCCTCAAATTATAGTGATACAACGCCAGAACTTGCGCTGGATGCTGCACGTTTGGCCTACATTATCTATACGTCAGGCTCGACGGGCAAACCTAAAGGGGTATGCGTTGGTCATCAAGCACTCAGTAACTTTTTACACAGCATGGCAAAAGAGCCAGGGCTCTCACAAGGAGAGCGGTTGCTGGCAGTCACGACCTTTGGTTTTGATATAGCAGGCTTAGAGTTGTATTTACCCTTGCTGGTAGGGGGGGAAGTACATATTGCAGCACAGAGTATGACGCGGGATAGCCAAGCTTTAATGGCGTATTTAGAT
>NZ_ARPN01000134.1:0-446 GCF_054966645.1 Pseudoalteromonas sp. SANK 73390 | reverse complement strand
CGAGTGTGCGTTGTATTTGTGGTGATAAATATCGTGGATTACTCATTGTCCGCACTCCACTGTTATGGGGCTGTACCATTCGCGTAATTCGGTATGCAGTGCATCCCAACCAGCGCGGGTGGCATCAGCCGTAATCGTGGTTGAAACCGTATCGAGCATATGGTTTTGCTCTCCCCAGTTTATGGTTACGCAGGCGTTTAACTGCTCGCCGTCCCGTGAAACATGAGCAGCCCGTTTTGATACGCTCATACTGCCTCCCTAGCTGCTGGTGAGCAGTAATAATCAACGCATATTGGGCAAATACAGTTATGTGAATATTGCTCAGTTTGTATTGATCGCCAACCAACGCGGTTGGCCGCGTGTAGCCATTCATCGCAACTAGCAATAATGTGTTTTGGCTGTTCAATATGATTACAACACTCACATTGAACTTGTGGTGCGCCATT
>NZ_ARPN01000133.1:0-1520 GCF_054966645.1 Pseudoalteromonas sp. SANK 73390 | reverse complement strand
CCACCATTGAGCTGCTATGTGGGCATGAGATAAACGGTGTTGAGGCTGGCAAAATGGCTGTAGAGCTAAATTGTACCCCCTCTGATATGCACCGAGTGTTAGCAAATTTAGAGCACGCGGGCTGGGCTGAGCGTTTGGTCACAAACCAAAGCCGCTGGCGGCTGCATAAAAAGCCCGTACAAGTCAGCAACACCGTTGCCCACTCATTCAGCACTGCAATTAGCGATTTGCAGATAGAGCGCAATAACTACGGTTTGTTGAGGTGAGATTATGAGTGATTCAAATGTGACTGAAGTTATTGATCTTAAAATTCAACAGCAAGAGGAATTAGCATCTAAGCAAAATACGTTGTTGCAGCTAGGTCAAATTCAGGCGTTCAACTTTATGGGAAAACTCGTAACTGTTACGGAATTAAAGCTTGCCCAGCAAATTAAGGAAACCAAGAGCTACAAGGGTTTAACGCTTCATGATGATAATGGAAAAGTCGTAACTGTTACGACTTGGGAGCAATGTTGTAAGCATATTTTGCAAACGGATTGCCAAAACCTTGATAACAGGCTTCGTAACTTACAGCAATTTGGCGAAGAGTTTTTTGAAGCTGCCCAAAAAATGAAGCTGGGCTATCGAGATTTACGCGCATTGCGCCAATTACCCGAAGATGATCAAGCACTCGTTATTGAGTCTGAAGCTGTGGAAACGGGCGACAAAGACGCAGTAAAAGAGCTGATCGACGAATTAAAAGCCAAGCACAAAAAAGATAGTGACAAACTCAAATCAGAACTTGATGCAACAGAGCGAATGCTCAAAGCCTCGCGTAATACGGCATCGGAGAAAGAAGACAAGATTATTGAACTTGATGCAAAGTTAAGAAGCAAAAAATTCTCTGCGGATAAATGGAAGGGCGAAACCAAAAACTTTTTTGAAGCATTGGCTAAAACCCAAAACCAAATTCGCGAAGGGTTTAACCAAATGTTGAAGCTGAGCGAGCAGCTAGAGACCGTACAAATTGACGACAAAACCTATGATGCGGCCAAATCAGCGTTTTACGCTGACAGCAAAATTTTACTAACTCAACTGGCAGGCGTGTGGAACGAGATACACCGCACCTATGGCGACCTAGACGACGCGCGCCCCTCTGGTGAGTGGCTGGCTGAAATGGGTTTTGAAGCCACGGAGGTGATCGAATGAACGCACTCTCTCTAGAATACTGGGCGCATCAGCTAGACAACGCAGGCCACGGCCAAAAAGGCACGATACGTGAGCAAGCGTGCAAAACACTGGGATTAAGTAAGGATGCGTTGTACCGCCGATTAAAAAGCCTAGGTTGGGAAAGCGGCAAGGCTAAACGCAGTGATGCGGGTAGTACCAGCATGAGTGATGAGTCTATAGAAGTGATGGTGTCGCTGTTAAACCAATCAGTTAGGGCAAACGGTAAGCGCATTATGCATGTGCCAGTTGCTAAGTCGATTTTAGCGGCAAACGGCTATGACAGCGTAAGCCCAAGCCAGATCAGCCGTATA
>NZ_ARPN01000132.1:0-557 GCF_054966645.1 Pseudoalteromonas sp. SANK 73390 | reverse complement strand
GGCTCCATCAACAAGCGGCTTTCAAACTGGGTTTCAACCAAGTCGTTACCGTTTTCAACACTACCTTTAGCGCGAGGGCTACCAGCTTTGTGCTCTTCACATTTAACTTGTAAACTCTTCAGCACATTTTTAATGGCTTTTGAGCTGTTCGCTGAACCCTTATCCCATACCAGCATTTCAGGCACGCCCATAAATGCCGAGCCATCATGCACAGACCAACACCACATTAAAAAATCAAACAGGTTTGCCGTAGTCTCGCCAGCCGCTTGGTAGTACTTAACACGTATCGCACCACTAAAATGGTCGGTGAGTACATAGCGCCAAACTCGCAGGTTTTTAACTTTGTCTAGGTTGTCAGGCTTGTTTGCATAAAAGTGGCTTTCATCCATGTACGATTGCTTATAACCCTTTATTTTGCGGTTCTTGCGCTCAGGTGGGTAATAGAGCAAACAATAAGACGGGTCCACTTGGTGTACATGGTTTGGGCCTAAGCTGCGCAATTGCACATGAGGTGTGGCCTTGTCGAGCATTTGTATACTGGCATTATGGCGGGCTAG
>NZ_ARPN01000131.1:0-13598 GCF_054966645.1 Pseudoalteromonas sp. SANK 73390 | reverse complement strand
ATGACATTTCAATAGACATGCAAGTACTTTTCGACTACTCTACATCAGCATAAATAAAAACAAAAATTTGATTTAATGCAACTTTTCTTCCCTCGTTGATAGATTAAAAATAATGGCTGGATAATGGCTAGTTTCAAAAAACTCATATTACTACAATTTTTTTCATGGTTAGTCTTTTCACTTTTAGGCGTACTATTTTTTGCATCAAGCTTTGACGCAGCTGTCAGCAAAGCTCAACAAAGTGCACAATCAATGGTTACACAGTACATCCACAATAAAACCATTGCTGATGTTACCCCTGAGCATATTCAAACAGCTTTAGCCGATGGAAAAGTATTCTCTACCTTTATTGTGCGTGACTTTAATGGTGAAACAATTCTCAATATTAACCAACCTCGTTCATTACCTATTTTGAGCAGCCTGATCGAGTCGAATATTAATGCAGTACGTCCGCAATTTTCAGTAAATCAAGCCAAAGATATTAAAATAGAGTTTGTTATTAATGCCCAAAGCCAAGGCCAAATGTTACAACAAGCTATGCTACTAACGTTTGCTGTCACTGCCCTACTGGCATTTATCCCTATTTTTTACATGCGTACTATTTATCGACGACTCATACGCAATGTCAGTACAACAGTAGCAGATGCCGTTGACGTGTATATTACTCGAAATCAAAACTCAACTAATATTGATAGTGAATTTGATACCGAAGAAATGCAATCACTTGGCGCAGACTTAACTCCTTCATTTAAGCGCTTGGCACATTTTTTAAAGAGTAAAGAACACGATATCAAAAGTGCTGCACAAAGTATTAAACAAGAAGCCTATAAAGATGTTATTACTGGTCTTGGTAACCGTAATATGTTTGTTGAATACTACGAACATAATATTGAAGCGGTAGCAAAAAAGACCTTTGGTAGTCTCGCGATGATTCGCTGTAGTGAGCTGCAGATAATCAATCAAACTCGTGGTTACCAAAAAGGGGATGAATATATTAAAGCAGTATCTGACATTATTAAACATGTCAGCGGTACCTATACAGGGAGCCAAGTATTTCGCTTGAATAGCTCTGACTTTGCCGTGATCTTACCTAATGCACCTTCAAAAGATGCTGAACTTTTTGGCGAAACCTTACAAGCCCGATTTACTCAATTTCAGCAAAACCAAGAGCTAAGCTCTGTCGCTAACACAGGTATTGTCCCTTATGAGACGGGCAAACCATTAGGTGAGCTGCTTTCTGTAGTTGATAACGCGATGAGTATGGCACAAAGCAAACAAGCAAATGCATGGCATATGCAGCGTGAGTCTGACCTAATGAATAATGTAGGCGCGGGGTTTGGTAACCAAAACTGGCGTAAAGTAATTAGCGAAGTTATTAGCTCTAAGCGCGTTGCATTAATGATGCAAAATATCATGCCTGTTGGTAAGAACACCAAAGCATACGCTGAAATTCAAGCGCGTTTTAAAACTGAAGAAAACCAAATGCTACCGACAGCATCATTCTTAGCAATGGCTGAGAAGCTTGATATGGCCATTGATATTGACCGTTTGATAATTGACAGCTCTCTTGAATTAATAAAAACCCGTAACTTAACAGAGAAGTATTTTGGTATTAATGTTACTGCATCAAGTGCGCATAGTGATCAATTTGTGATTTGGCTAGAGCGTCGACTATTAAAAGATGCCAATATCGCTTCGAAACTAGTATTTGAGGTCAGTGAATTTGGCTTACAACAAAATATCAAAGCGAGTAAGCGCTTTATTGATATGATTCACCGTGTTGGAGCACGAATTACCGTTGAGCGATTTGGTGTTGGTTTGACTTCATTTAAATTTTTCAGAGACTTGAAGCCTGATTTTATAAAAATGGATGCCAGCTACACGCGCGGACTAGAAGAAGATAAAAACAACCAATACTTTATGCGCTTAATGGTCGACCTTGCACACCGTATTGGCGTAAATGTATTTGCTGAAGGCGTTGAAACACAAGAAGAAAAACATATTGTTGAAACGCTTTGTCTTGATGGCGTGCAAGGTTACTATATAGAAAAGCCAAAAGAAATTTAAGACACGTTCTAGCGCTAAAAATAAGGCCATTTCTTGGCCTTATTTTGTTTAACTGCAAAGGTGTCAACAAATTAAGGCACTAAGCCTAGTTCTGTTTTTTAAAATCATTGATTTTTATTATGATCTTGGTGGACATAATTGTTAAAATCAGCGCCATCTAAAACACACCTTAGTTTTTCACTATAGGGGCTGTAATGACTGAATATATAATGTTGCTTATCGGTACGGTGCTGGTAAACAACTTCGTACTGGTGCAATTTTTGGGGCTATGTCCGTTTATGGGCGTGTCTGGAAAGTTAGATACTGCTGTGGGCATGTCACTAGCAACCACATTTGTACTAACTTTAGCCTCTGTTACCAGCTATTTAGTCAACCAATATATCTTGTTGCCACTTGAGCTTACTTTTTTAAGAACTATGAGCTTTATCCTTGTGATCGCGGTTGTTGTCCAGTTCACCGAAATGGTGGTACGCAAAACCAGCCCGACATTATATCGATTATTGGGGATATTTTTACCCTTGATCACCACCAACTGCGCCGTATTGGGTGTTGCATTACTCAATATCAAAAAAGATCACACTTTTATAGGCTCTGCCGTATATGGTTTTGGCGCTGCGGTTGGTTTTTCTTTAGTTTTAGTGCTGTTTGCCGCTATGCGTGAACGTTTGGCTGCTGCTGACGTACCTACCCCATTTAAGGGTGCTTCTATAGCCATGATAACCGCAGGCTTGATGTCACTGGCCTTTATGGGCTTTTCTGGATTAGTGAAATTATAATAATGACTTTGTTTTATGCTTTAATTGCGTTGGGCTCATTAGCGCTGATATTTGGCCTAATACTGGGCTATGCCGCAGTAAAATACCGTGTTGAAAGTAACCCCATTGTTGACCAAGTGGACGCCATTTTACCGCAAACACAATGCGGCCAATGCGGTTATCCTGGCTGTCGCCCATATGCCGAAGCAATTGCCAATGGTGATGAAGTTAACAAGTGCCCGCCCGGCGGTGAAGCTACCGTTAAAAAACTCGCTGATTTAATGGGCGTGGAGGCAAAACCTTTAGCCGGTGGCGAAGAAGCCGAGCCTGTCAAAACAGTTGCGTACATTCGCGAAGATGAGTGTATTGGCTGCACAAAGTGCATTCAGGCCTGCCCTGTTGATGCCATTGTTGGCGCCACACGACAAATGCATACCGTAATTGATGATGAGTGCACTGGTTGCGATTTATGCGTAGAGCCATGCCCCGTTGACTGCATTGATATGCTGCCTGTTGAGCAAACCAAACAAACATGGAAATGGCAATTAGATGCCATTGCCGTGAAACAAATAGATTAAGAGGTTTAAGTGGACTCGTTAGTTGAACAAATCGAACGTGGCACCCTGTGGCAGTTTCCAGGCGGTGTGCACCCACCTGAACAGAAGTCATTGTCAAATCAACTGCCTATTGCTCGACTGCAACTACCAGATAAAATTGTACTCCCCCTTAAACAGCATATTGGTGCCAATGGCCAATTACTTGTCAATAAGGGTGATAAAATACTGAAGGGTCAGCCGCTTACAAAGCCCAGTGCAAACTGGTCTTTACCTGTTCACGCGCCAACATCTGGCGAAATACTGGATATCACATCTGCGCCTTCTGCGCACCCATCAGCTTTACCAGAGCTAAGCATTATTATAGTGCCAGACGGTAATGATATGTGGTGCGAGTTAGCGCCTGTTGACGATATTACACAACTGACCAACAAGCAGTTAGTTGATATTTTACATAACGCTGGCATTGCAGGTATGGGAGGCGCAGGCTTTCCAACCTATATCAAGGCCGATAGCCACCAAGCTATTGAATACTTGATAGTCAATGGTGTGGAATGTGAGCCATATATCACCGCCGACGATTTGTTGATGCAAGAACACGCAGCCGAGATAGTGCAAGGCATTGAGATAATGCAGCAACTATTAAAACCACAATATGTGTTAGTAGGTGTTGAAGACAACAAGCCGCAAGCCATTGCCGCTATGACACAAGCTTGTGAGCACAACAACAGTATTTTAGTACGTGCGATTCCTACTAAATACCCTTCTGGCGGTGAAAAACAGCTGATCCGCGTTCTGACTTCAAAAGAAGTGCCAAGTAGTGGTATTCCTGCAGACATCGGTGTGTTAGTGCAAAATGTAGGTACTTTATTTGCCGTAAGTGAAGCGGTAAATAAAGGCAAACCATTGATTGAACGTGTGGTTACCGTAACGGGTAATACAATTGATAAGCCACAAAACGTATGGGCGCTGATTGGCTCTGAAATTAAACACCTTCTCGATAGCCAAGGCTTTACTCCCGTTGCTGAACAACGTGTGATAATGGGTGGCCCGATGATGGGCTTTACCTTACCCACGGTACGTATTCCAATCGTAAAAACCACTAACTGTATTTTAGCACCAGACAACCAAGAGCTTGTAGAGCCCGGTGATGAAAAAGCCTGTATTCGTTGTAGCGCATGCGCAGACGCTTGCCCACAAACGTTATTGCCACAACAGTTACAATGGTTTGCTAAAAGCAAAGATTTCGAGAAACTTGAAGAATATAATCTATTTGACTGTATTGAATGCGGCGCTTGCTCTTACGTTTGCCCGAGTGAAATTCCTTTAGTGCAATATTACCGTGTTGCCAAAGCTGAAGTTCGAGAGCAAAAACTAGATCAGATAAAAGCTGAACGTGCTAAAGAGCGCTTTGAAGCACGTAAAGAGCGATTAGAGCAAGAGCAACAAGCTCGTCAAAATAGGCACAAACGTGGCGCATCAAGAGCCACTAAACCAGAGGTAGAAAAAGCCAAGGTCGCTGATGCACTCGAAAGAGTAAAACAAAAGCAAGGTGATAAATCAGCCGTTCAAGCCGCTATTGAACGTGCTAAAGCCAAAAAAGCCGCTGATGGCAGTTTAGAGCCTGATAATAGCGAAATAGCGCAAGAACGCGCTAAACGTAAAGAACAAGCTCGCTCGTATAAGGCACAAAAGCAAAGCACTGAAGACACTCCTGCAAATACAGATGATAAAAAAGATGCTGTGGCGCAGGCCATTGCCCGCGCTAAAGCTAAAAAAGCTGCCAAACAGGCTGAAGAAACCACATCGAGCGTTGAGCCTGAGCAAGCGCAACAAAATAGCGAAAACAACGACCACGCAAAGCCGCCGTTGCAGCCGCCATTGCCCGCGCCAAAGCTAAAAAGACGCCAAACAGGCTGAAGAAAACACATCCAGCGTTGAGCCTGAGCAAGCGCAATCAAGTAGCGAAAACGACGACCCGCGTAAAGCCGCCGTTGCAGCTGCTATTGCCCGTGCCAAAGCTAAAAAAGCCGCCAAACAGGCTGAAGAAAACACATCGAGCATTGAGCCTGAGCAAACGCAACCAAATAGCGAAAATGACGACCCGCGCAAAGCGGCCGTGGCAGCCGCTATTGCCCGTGCTAAAGCTAAAAAAGCCGCCAAACAGGCTGAAGAAAACTCTCAGACGACAAATACCCATAGTGAGTCGATGCAGCCAGTAAGTGAGCTTAAGCCAACAGATAACGCGCAAACTGAACTAGATAACAGTGAACTGCTTACACCACAGCAAAAGCGCCAAGCAGCAATCAAGGCAGCTGTAGCGAAAGCTAAAGCCAAAAAACAAGCCAAAGAACAAGAAGGAAATGATCCGTCATGAAGCTAACCATGGCCTCATCGCCCCATAACCACAGCCATAAAAATGTTAGTAAGCTGATGTTAACTGTGGCTGCATGCTGTATACCAGGCATTATCGTACAGTGTTACTTCTTCGGCTTTGGTGTAATAGTGCAATTGCTTATCGCACTTGTCACGGCTAGTTTAAGCGAAGCGTGTATGCTAAAAATACGCAACCGCCCTATTTGGCCTGCTCTTAGTGATGGTAGCGCTTGGTTAACAGCCGTGTTGTTGGCTATCAGCATTCCACCTCTAGCACCTTGGTGGGTCATCGTCATTGGCACCCTATTTGCCATCGCTATGGTTAAACAATTGTATGGTGGATTGGGTTTTAATTTATTTAACCCAGCGATGGCCGCTTACGTGTTATTGCTTATATCGTTCCCAGTGCAAATGACCAGCTGGACTGTACCGAGCGAACTAATAGCGCAGCCTATAAGCCTTATTGATACTCTTTCGCTGATTTTTTTAGAAGCGAATACGGCAGGACAAAGCCTTATCAGTGCAATGGTAACTGTTGATGGCTCCACCATGGCAACCCCTTTAGATACCGTTAAAACAGCAGTATCGCAAAACCTAACCGTTACTGAGGCAATGTCTGGCAAACAGTTTGGAGAGCTTGCAGGTATTGGTTGGGCTTGGGTTAATCTGGCTTATTTAGCTGGCGGCTTATTTTTATTAAAAGCCAAAATAATTAATTGGCATATTCCACTGGCTATGTTGGGCAGCTTAGCGTTTTGTGCTGCTATTGGGTTTATCATTGCCCCTGGCAGTCAAGCTGGCAGCGTGTTTCACCTGCTCAGCGGTGCCACCATGTTAGGTGCATTTTTTATTGCCACAGACCCTGTTTCTGCCTCAACCACCAATCGTGGTCGGTTAATTTACGGCGCGTGCATTGGCCTGCTGGTATACCTTATCCGTAACTTTGGCGGCTATCCTGATGCTGTCGCCTTTGCTGTGCTTATCATGAATATGGCTGTACCGCTGATTGATCACTACACGCAACCCAGAACGTATGGCCATGGAGCAACAAAATGATAGCGCAATCTATGTATCGCAATGGCGCACTTTTAACTGCCTTTGCTTTGGCAACAACAGGGAGTGTTGCGCTCGTTCAGTCAATAACCGCAGAACGTATTGCATTACAAGAAAAGCAACACCTAATGCAACTACTTGGGCAAGTATTGCCAGCTGATGAGCATGACAATTTATTGTATCTAGATTGCACCACCAGCAATGCACCAGAGCTTGGCCCTGCGGGTCCTCATATTATTTATCGCGCCACTAAAGCCGGCAAGCCATCCGCTTTACTAGTTCGCCACATCACACCAAAGGGTTACAGTGGTAACATTGATATTTTAACGGCCATTAAATCTGATGGCAGTATTGCGGGTGTTCGTGTCACTCGCCACGAAGAAACTCCCGGTCTTGGTGACAAAGTTGAGCTGGCCAAATCAGCTTGGATACAATCATTCAATGGCATGAGTATTAATAAAGATAATATTCAACAATTTGCAGTAAAAAAAGACGGTGGTCAGTTTGACCAATTTACTGGTGCCACTATCACTCCCCGCGCTGTTGTAGGGTCTGTCAAACAAGCCGTTATGTTCACCCAAGAAAACTTTGCCGCCTTATTTGCAGCTGACAACGTTTGTAATGGAGATGCGCTATGAGCCAAGTAAAAAACTTATTTAAAGAAGGCATGTGGGTTAATAACCCAGCCCTTGTGCAGCTATTAGGCCTATGCCCTTTACTCGCAGTTACCAGCACAATTACGAATGCCCTTGGACTTGGCATTGCCACACTATTGGTACTTGTGGGCTCAAATGTAACGGTGTCTTTAGTTAGAAACTGGGTGCCTAAAGACATTCGTATCCCAGTTTTTGTGATGATCATCGCTGCATTTGTTACCATTATTCAACTATTGATGAATGCTTATACCTTTGGTCTATATCAATCTTTGGGTATTTTTATCCCTTTGATTGTCACTAACTGCGCTATTATCGGACGCGCCGAAGCGTTTGCTTCAAAGAACAATGCACTCCTTAGCGCATGGGATGGCATTATGATGGGGTTAGGTTTCGCTATCGTTTTAGTGGTACTTGGCACCATGCGCGAGCTAATTGGCCAAGGAACCCTATTTGATGGTGCGGATTTATTATTAGGCCCATGGGCTGCTAACTTACGCATTGAAATTTTTGAGTTTGATAGCCAGTTTTTAGTGGCAATTTTACCACCCGGTGCATTCTTAGGAATGGGCTTATTAATTGCCGCTAAAAACGTAATAGATGCGCAAATTAAAGCCAAATCAGCACCGAGTACCGAACCTGAAAAAGCGCCACGCGCCCGTGTAACCAGCTTAACGTAAACAATAAGATACCGCTATGAACAAACAAAAACGTATAGAAATACTCACCCGACTGCGAGATGACAATCCTCATCCAGAGACCGAGCTTGAGTATTCATCACCTTTTGAATTGTTAGTTGCAGTTACCCTATCCGCTCAAGCCACTGATGTGGGCGTAAACAAAGCCACCCGAAAATTATTTCCAGTTGCTAACACGCCACAACAAATCATAGACCTTGGTTTAGAAGGATTAAGAGATTATATAAAAACCATTGGTTTATTTAATTCAAAAGCCAATAATGTTTATAAGATGTGCCATATATTAGTTGAACAACACAACTCTATTGTACCCGAAAACCGCGAAGCCCTCGAAGCGCTCCCTGGGGTCGGCAGAAAAACCGCTAATGTTGTGCTTAATACCGCTTTTGGCTGGCCTACTATAGCGGTAGACACCCACATAGACCGCGTATCGAACCGTACCAAATTTGCCATGGGTAAAAACGTGGTAGAGGTTGAGAAAAAGCTTGAAAAGGTGGTGCCTGCGGAATTTAAAGTCGACGTACACCACTGGTTAATTCTACATGGCCGCTATGTTTGTACTGCTCGTAAACCCAAATGCGGTTCTTGCCTGATTGAAGACTTGTGTGAGTTTAAAGAGAAAACTGAGTAGACAAAGCCTGCTTTGTGCCAGAAGCGGTCATTCAAGGCGTGAACCTGAAACTCTGTTGGGTGGCGCCTTCGGCTTAACCAACCTACCTTTTAACGTAGGTCGGATAAGTGTCGAAACCACGCCATCCGACAAAATTGATGACTTCACTAGTTCGCATACTCAATCAAACAGTTTAATTGAGTATGCTTTATCTTTATTGACCTTGGCTTTAAAGTTATTGTTTTTACCTTCAAACGCCGTTATGCCAACCTTATTTACCATCAATAACCGCTGACCTTGCTCGGTGGTATAGACAAACACAGGCCACTGTTCAATTGGGTCTTTACTCACATTAAAGGTGTTTAACCAATGTGAGTAATCAGTCGTTGCATCTGTCAATAAACATTTATTTTCTTGGCAATTTGTTATGCCTTTTATCTGATTACCATTATTACTAATTTGATATTTAGCATTGCTTCTCATCTGGGCCTTAGCTTCATCAATATAAAGCCCAGCTAAAGCAAACACTAACTTGTCAATTGACGATATCCAGCTGCTATTAGATAAAAAAGCGATACTTAAATTATGCTCAGGAAATACAGCAAGCATTGAGCGAGCCCCCGGTGTAGCTCCAGCATGGTGATATACTGTGCGTCCATGCGAATCCTCAGCAATACGCCAGCCAAAACCTACGCTAAATTGTTGGCTTGTTACTGGGTTTGCATTTTGAGTTGTTGTTGGCGTAAACAGTAATTGATGATAAAGCTTTTGTGCCTTTACTTTTTTTAGCACCTGCCCGCCAAAAAGGGCCAAATCACTTGCTGACGCGTAAAGTCCTGCCCCGAAAACACTGTATGATTTTTCTCCATAGTCAATTTCTTTTGCACCACTTTTACGAAGTTCATAAAGCTGAGAGCTGCTATTGTGAAGGTTGTTAATATTCTCAATTGCGGGGGTTTCTTTACCAGTCCAACGAGTCACGAAGTTTTTAATACCCATTGATAATGGTCGTTTGGTTATTTTTTCGTATAAAGCACCTGCTAATGTATAGCCGTGAGTTGAATAATAATATTCAGCACCTGGGCGTGTGAGTAAATCTCTATTTTTGAGTGTTTTTACTGCTTCAAACGCGGTATCAAAATGTTCACTATATATATCAAAATCTTTTATTTGATAATGTGGCATGCCTGAAGTATGTGACATAAGCTGCCTCACTGTGATGTCGTGATATTTTTTATTAAGTTCAGGGTAATATCGGCCAATGTTTACATCTGGGTCGAGCTGATCATTGACGACTAATTCCGCTAACATGGTAGCACCTATGATTTTTGACACGCTGGCTAATCTAAAAGTAGTGCTGGTTCTTGCGGGTGTTTTGTTTTTTAAATCAGAAAACCCTGTTGCTGCCGAGGCTATCAACTCTCCTTTATGCACTACGGCAACTGAAAAACCAGGCACTGCGGTTACTTCATTCAAACTGCCGAGCAGTTTTATTAGCTCGCGTTCATAGTTTTGCCTTTTGTCGTGTTGAATTTCATCGTGATTTTTTGCGCTAGACATTGGCGAATAAATAATCCAAGCCAAGACGATAAATAATTGTATTTTCATATCATGCTCCTTTTTCTTCATTGAGCATGTATTTGTCTAAAACCGCTAGTTAAAAAGGGTTATGAATGGTTATGTTGGGTTAGCAAGCGCCTTTAGTGTTGACCAAATAGGTGCTTTAGCATATTCACGCTGCTGTTTATTCAAATATAATTTTCCCGATGACATTAACGCTTCAATGCCGCTTAACTGTGATTGAAATGTGGGTATTAGCTGTGAAGTTGTTGATGTTGAAAACGTATTAGCACGCAGCACAGTTGCAGTCGCGGGCTCAATTATGGTTAGTTTTATGATTGTTTCTTGGTTAACTTTTATTACTTCAAAATAGCTAATTAGCGCTACTCGCTCTTTTCTTGCTTGGGTAGGTAAGGTTAGTTCTTGTCGTTGGTTTGACAGTATAAGTTGAATACGCTGCGCACCGTTGGCTTGGTTTAGTAAACCATCCCATGTTTGGTAAATGCTTAACGCATCTTTTGACATTTCGTTAGGAGGAATATTGGTCCACAATGCAAGTCGATTATTGCTGTTCGCTTTATCATGATTTAATGACAGAGCACTGTAGTAAATTAATGCTGTGATCATTAACAGTGTGGCCAAGGATATACTGAGCACATTTTTATTTAACCCAGATATTTTATCCGACTTTATATTTTTTGGTGGTTCATTGATTGAGGTTTGCTCAGTAAGTGTTGCCACTTGTTCAATCAGTAAGCGATAACCTTCTCCTCTTACCGCTTTGATTGATAAGCCTGTTATTGGCGATTGCTCTAATGACTTTCGTAACACAAATACGCGCTGTTTTAAGGTATCAGGGCTAACAGCATTGTTTGGCCATACGCTCGCCATTAACGATTTATTGGATAAAATTTGCTGTGGCGTTTGCGCCAGTGCTTGCAGCAACTTAAAACTTAATGGATTTAAAGTCGCTGATTGATTGCCTTTAATAACAAGGTAATTTATTTCATCAAATTTTAAAGTACTTTTCTCTATCATGAGCAATAAGTCATCCTAAACTAGCGCATCTTTTCTAAACCACTAAAAGTGTATCAGGTCATTATCAGTGGTAATAGAGTTAAACTTGGCTGATTTTGCATGGCCTCTGCGTATGTTCTGCAAGTAGGCTTTAGTACCGAAGCTGTATATCGAAGACTTGTGTGAGTTTAAAGACAGATTAGCTTGACCAATTAGCTGACAGAAAAAGTTAAACCTTAATGACAATCTAGAGCAGCACTTACAAGAAGTACCATAAAAATGGAAAAACATTACAATTTTACAAGCGCTTTCTCATATTTCAGGCACCCATGAGTACCCTCAAGAAAGCATGACCAACCTAAGCGGCATAGACGCAAAATCTCACGCTGAAAACCATCCTACTACCTGAGCGAGATACTCAGCACAAAAAAACAAGACACGCACTCGTCGCAAGTTGTTGTAAAAATAGGAAGCCTAGAAACATTAATTCGTTCTATTTTAATCGAATTTTTAACAATTTGAGTATATGTTTAATATTTAGCATTTAAAACATTACTAAGGGTGCCTTTTCATTATGTGGTTTAACCTCAAAATTAGTCAAAAGAAATTGGCGGAACAGATAGTAATTACTCACCAGTGCGCTGCTATCATCATCAATAATGCAAAACAAGTTATTGCTGCGAATCATGCGTTTAATCAATTATCTCAGCAATTAGGTTATGCTCAACATGAACAGGCATTTAGTGCGCTGGCGAATAGTTATGACAAAGCCAGTGGGATTATTAAGTATAATAACGAAGTTCATCTTAGCGAGCATATTGTTGCACTTACCCTTAAAGGCTTAGAGTCTTGCTCGTTATATTTGTTTGATAAGGTGCCTAACACAATAATCGGTGAGAAAAGCTGGCAGAAACTACTCTCTTTAAGCGAGGATTCTTATGCTGTTTTTGATAAAGACAATAAATTAGTGGCTGCAAACTTAGATGCTATTAATGCTAACAACACTTACTTAGACCCCGATGACCCCGCACTGTTAAGCACAATACAAAGCGCTTTTAGTCATAAATCTCATCAGCTTTGTTTATCTGAACAAGACGCTATTTATTACAAGGTAAATAAATCTCAACTTGACTCACCAAGAGGTAAATTAACGGCATTCGTATTAGTCAAACAAACTGTAAATACTGATTTCAAACAGTTTGAAATGCTATCAGCGGTGGTAAGTAACACCAGCACCAGCGTTTTGATTACTGATAAGAATGGCCTAGTAGAGTATGTAAATCCTGGTTTTGAAGCGCTTACAGGGTACACACTTGAAGAAGTTAGAGGTAAAAAACCTGGCGATTTTTTGCAGCGTAAACAAACTGATAAAGAAACGGTTAAGCGCATATCGCAAAAACTCAAAGCAAAACAGCCTTTTTATGAAGAAATACTCAATTTTGATAGGAATGATGTGCCATATTGGATTGTCTTATCAGTAAATCCTATTTTTAACGAAAGGGGCGAGCATACAGGCTTTGTAGGGGTAAGCTCAGATGTACGAGATATAAAAAGGCAGGTATTAGAACAGATTGATCAAAGGGATGCGATTAGTAGTCACTCTGCAGTCCTTGAGTTCAGCCACAATGGCCAGTTTGTGTCAGCTAATGATTATACCAAAGAGCAATTAAAACTGAGCGACGATAAACAGTTACAGTCAGTAATGGGCAATTTAAAAGATCATTTAGATAAATCAGGCGTTGGCATGATTGAAAATGGGCAGCCTGCTGCTGTAATGATGACGTTAAATCATCAAGGAAATGAAGTTACACTTGACTGTATCATTTCTGCTATCACCAACTTCAAAGGCGATATTTCTAAATATATTGTTTTTGGAAGTAATGTCTCTTCACGCAACAAGGTAGTCACGGAAACTCATCACTCTATGTCTACGGTACTAACTAAAATTCAAACCACGGTAACAACAATTAATGCCGTTGCCGACCAAACCAACTTACTTGCCCTTAATGCTGCTATTGAAGCTGCTAGAGCGGGTGAAGCAGGTAGAGGTTTTGCCGTTGTGGCTGACGAAGTGCGTAGCCTTGCTAAAACCTCAAATGAAGCAGCGGTTCAAATTGGTCTATTGATTAAAGAAACCCAGACTCATGTTGATGAATTAGCTTCATTTTTGAGATAGAAAGTAACTTCATCCTGAACCACACTACTCGTCACCCTGAATTTATTTCAGGGCCTTGTTTTAAAAGTGATAAAACCTA
>NZ_ARPN01000130.1:0-52096 GCF_054966645.1 Pseudoalteromonas sp. SANK 73390 | reverse complement strand
AATCGTTATGATGAAAAACTTGGCTCCCCCTCCCCGACTCGAACGGGGGACCTGCGGATTAACAGTCCGTCGCTCTAACCAACTGAGCTAAGGGGGAAGCGTGTATCTCTCAACGGGGCGAAATATTAATGACCCCATAGCAAGGTGTCAACCAATAAAGTGACATAAAACTAAAAAACTGTCTTATTCGCTGCTTTTATACCCGATTTGCTGAAATTTATTGCAATTAGGTTTCGTGACAGAGTACTTGCTTAAGTGGTGAAACTTAGTCGATAGTCTAAATTTTGTATCAAACGTGCGATTATTAGGCTTTTGAGTTAATTATTAGTCGAATAGGGTGTTTTATAAACTTTTCTTTTTGATCTACATTGTGAGTACAAGATCGTTGATAAAAGATCAGGCAGAAGGAGAGTAAAATTTGTGCTCAATTTTGCTTGGTGCGCGATTGTTGTGTGCTACCACCCTATGAAAGCAGCATAGATTATCTGTGTATATTTTAAAGTTTATATAAAACAGAGGGTTAGTTATTTGTTTTGTTTAACTAAATAAACTGGGGTAGTTTAAGGTACGAAAGGGGGTGGCTTTTTTTATATTGTTTTTCGTTGTGCTGCAAGCAGTTTTGATGAGAGATCAACTTGTCAGTATTAGCAGCTTGAAAATGATCTCTCTGCAGAGCCTTATTTTATTGGTGTTTATTGACTTATCCACGGAATCTGTGGATAACATTGTTTATTAATATTTAAGAAGTGTGTCAAAGCTATGAAAATAGAGCCCTGCGAGCATTTCAATATATTTCCTTAAATTATTTTTTGCCCATAAAATCAAACGCTTATTAAAATCACTTATTATTGGCGCAGATTTTGATATAAGTGAACTTTTTATGACCAAAACGCCCTTTTGTTGTGCAAAAAAAATACGCTTAGGTGTTAAAGGTGTAACTAATTTGTCATTTAAAGGGGTTTTGTGCGCTTTTAGCCAGTAACTCGGTCTATTCAAAGCGAAAGTCATTGTTCTATGCATATTTAAAGTAAAAAGAGCAACGATAAAATGATTGATGAATTGACTGGGTTTAAAGCCTGGGATGATTTAAAATACTTGGCTTATTATAGGAGAACACGCATCATATGTCGTCTGTGCACAATCCAAATAAAGACAATGATATCTTAAGTGCAGATATCGCCACTACTTTGAAACGAATGACCATACCAATGATTTTTGGCATGATCACCTTAATGATGTTTAATATTGTAGACACGTTTTTTATTAGTATGTTGGGCACTGAACAGTTGGCTGCTGTCAGCTTTACTTTTCCAGTGACGTTTACGGTAATAAGCCTTGCTATAGGGCTTGGTATTGGCACCTCGGCGGTGATAGCTAAGGCACTTGGAGAGAATAATATTGCAGAGGCAAAATTTGATGCGACGATTGCACTGTTAATATCAGCGGTTTTTGTATTTTGTTTATCGGTGCTTGGTTTTTTGTTCATTGATCCTATCTTCAAGTTATTAGGTGCTAATCATCAAGTTATGCCTTATATCTATGATTACATTTCAATTTGGTTTTTAGGCAGTGTCTTTTTAATTACACCTATGATTGGTAACTCAGTGTTGCGTGCCAGCGGTGATACTAAAACACCAAGTTTTATCATGGGATTTGCAGGTTTGATAAATGCGGTTCTTGACCCTCTTCTGATATTTGGCGTTGGACCATTTCCTGAGTTAGGTATTAAGGGAGCAGCAATAGCAAGTGTCATAGCATGGTCGGTTGCTATGGTGATCATTTTGTATTTGCTAGCAATTAAAAAGCGTTTACTCAGCTTGCAAGGTGATCAGCAAGGTGTAGTTAGTGCAAGTCGAAAAATACTCAAGATTGGCTTTCCTGCTGCAGGAGCGAATATGCTAACCCCCTTGGCTATGGCAGTTATGACCGCCATTGTGGCAAGTTATGGGCCAGAGGCTGTTGCGGCTTTTGGTGTAGGCAGCCGTATAGAATCAATAGCAAGTTTAGTCGTTCTGGCTTTATCAATGACTTTACCTCCTTTTGTTAGCCAAAACTTCGGTGCGGGAAAATATGATAGGGTTCAGCAAGCTTACAAACAAACGCTAAAATTTGTTATGTTGTGGCAGCTCTTTATTTATCTTTTATTGTTGGTATTTTCAGGTCTGATCAGTCGTACTTTTGGTAATGAGCCTGAAGTTGTGCGTGTAATAGAACTGTTTATCTATATTATGCCGCTGGGTTACGGGCTACAAGGCATTATTATTTTAACCAATTCGTCATATAATGCGTTGCATAAGCCTATGAATGCACTGGCATTGAGTGTAGTAAGGCTGTTTATTTTTTATGTGCCCTTTGCCTATTTGGGCGCTTTACTTGGAGATCTGACTGGTCTATTTATCGGCGCCGCAGTTGGTAATTTGGTAACGGCGTTAGTTGCGTATAAGTGGTTTAATAGTAGCCTAGCGAGAATGCAAAACGCATCATTGAAGGAGTATGCAAGATGAATGATGAATTTAAATTAGTGTCACCGTTTTCTCCAAGTGGCGATCAACCTACCGCAATTACACAGTTATGTGATGGCTTAGAGGCAGGGCTGGCGCACCAAACATTATTAGGTGCAACGGGTACTGGTAAAACGTTTACCATGGCCAATATTATTAGTAACTTGAACCGCCCAACCATCATTATGGCACATAATAAAACGCTAGCAGCGCAGCTTTATGGAGAAATGAAAGAGTTCTTTCCTGATAATGCGGTAGAGTACTTTGTATCTTATTACGATTACTACCAGCCAGAAGCTTATGTGGTTGCCAGCGACACCTTTATAGAAAAAGATGCGTCAATTAATGAGCATATCGAGCAAATGCGTTTATCAGCAACTAAGGCATTGCTGGAGCGTAGAGATACGATTATTGTGGCATCGGTATCAGCTATTTATGGTTTGGGTGACCCTGACTCATACATGAAAATGATGTTGTTACTTAAAGTGGGTGATAGCGTTGATCAACGCGATATGCTCCGACGCTTAGCGGAGTTGCAGTATACTCGAAATGACATGGACTTTAGCCGAGGTACTTACAGAGTGCGTGGTGAGGTAATTGATGTTTTTCCTGCAGAGTCAGATTCTTACGCTATTCGAGTTGAAATGTTTGATGATGAAATTGAGCGTATCAGTATGTTTGACCCGCTCACGGGCGCGGTTGAGAAACATTTAATCCGTGCAACGATTTATCCAAAAACTCACTATGTAACGCCACGCGAAAAAATTCTAGGTGCCATTGAGAATATCAAAGTCGAACTAAAGTCACGTCGTGCACAGTTACTCGATAACAATAAACTGGTTGAAGAACAGCGGGTTGCTCAACGCACACAGTATGATATTGAAATGATGACTGAGCTGGGTTATTGCTCTGGCATTGAAAACTATAGTCGTTATTTGTCGGGTAGAACACCTGGCGAACCGCCGCCAACATTACTTGATTATTTACCTGATGAAGCGTTAATGATCATTGATGAGTCACACGTTACTGTGTCACAAATTGGGGCTATGTATAAGGGCGATCGAAGTCGCAAAGAGAACCTAGTAGAATATGGTTTTAGGTTACCTTCGGCTATGGATAACCGACCTTTAAAGTTTGATGAATTTGAAGCTATCGCACCGCAGACTATTTATGTGTCAGCCACGCCTGGTGATTTTGAAATGGATAAATCAAATGGTGATGTGGCAGAGCAGGTGATCCGGCCAACAGGTTTACTTGACCCTGAACTTGAAGTGCGTCCAGTTTCAACTCAAGTAGATGATTTATTGTCTGAAATATACCTACGTGTAGAGAAAAAAGAACGCGTATTGGTCACCACGCTTACCAAGCGAATGTCAGAAGATTTAACTGATTATTTAAATGACCACGATGTAAAAGTGCGCTATTTACATTCGGATATAGATACGGTTGAACGAGTAGAGATCATTCGAGATTTACGTAAAGGTGTATTTGATGTACTAGTGGGCATTAACTTACTTCGTGAAGGCTTAGATATGCCTGAAGTGTCGTTGGTCGCAATTTTAGATGCTGATAAAGAAGGTTTTTTACGCTCTGCCCGGGCATTGATCCAGACCATAGGCCGTGCTGCACGACACTTAAATGGTAAAGCTATTTTGTATGGCGATGTGATCACCAAATCAATGCGCAAAGCCATTGATGAAACTGACCGACGCCGCACCATTCAACATGCGTACAACCAAGAACATGGTATTGAGCCACAGGCATTGGTGAAAAAAATCACCGATGTGATGGATGTAGGTGAAGAGGTAACTGAGCAAAGCACAGTCACTACTATGCACAAAAAGTCGGGTAAAGGTCATACTGTGGCTAGCGACCCTAAACAAATTGCGACGCAAATCAGTGAACTGGAAAGCAAAATGATGCATCATGCCCGTGAACTTGAGTTTGAGCAAGCGGCTAAAGTACGTGACCAAATTCATGAGTTGCAGCAACAGTTGCTAGGTATTTAATCCCTTACAGCGTTTTTACGTTTAAATGGCTTCACCGCTACAGTGTAAAAACGTTTTGCTGGCGAATAAACGATTCCGGTTTCGAATTGAATTACGTTCCCAAAGTGGGCTATGCTGGCAATAAAAAAAGCTATAACGAAATTAGAATATGATGCTATCAATTATGTTAGCTACGGCACTCAATACTAGTAACGCGACGAACCTTCCAGACTTTTCGGATTGCCAAATTAACTATAATAATGCGCTTTTAATTGGCTCAGTATGTACAACAGTGCAATTGCCATTGCAATATGATGAACCTATCAAAAGACAAAATTTCGCTCTTCGTACGTAAGTTTCCGGCCAAACAGTCTTTAGGTTCGGTATGGCTGATTTGCTTGTTGGCATTAAAACGATTCAGCTTGAACATAGTTGCACTTGGCTAGAGCTTGGTTTTGAGCGTTTGTATCATATCAGTGGCAGCTTTAGGGAAGACTTTGTGCCGCACACTCGATTAGGCTCTGCAGATAGGAATATAAGAGGTGAAGATCCTACTTTGCTAAAGGCTTTGTCGATATTGTATAAAACAAATGAAGTATAGTGGCGAATTTAATCACTCGGTTACAAAAACAGCCAGCTTTTAGCTGGCAGTTTTTTGAATATAATCATCAAAATATTCGAGTGATTAAGTATATATAGTAACTTTAGACTTCACTCTAGTTTACCCTATATGCGCTTAATTAGTCCCTTTTTTCAATCTGCGTGATATGAGTAGGAACGCTAACACGCCCAATGAGCCAGAACTTGATGATTCTGCTTTGTTACTTTCAGTTTTATTACCTTCAACTTTAGCGTTTTGTCCTGAGATTTTGCTATATTGCGCCGTGATCGAAAGTGCACTTGTTACTGTATCAAATGATTCCCCCAACCTGTAAACTCGTAGTTTTCACGCGTGGGAGACTCTGGCGCAACCACCGAAGAGCCGTGCTCAACATTGAACTGTGCAAGCTCTTTACTATCCCAATCTTTGAAAATCACCAGATTTTTGTTGATCTCGTATTGTGCGGTAATTGTAAGATTTGCGGTGATGTTGCTAAGCGCATGGTCCTAACTGCTAAATGTATAGCTTTCACGCGTGAGTTGTCTATCGAAGTCCGTGGCAGTTTGACCATTGTTAACAATCTCTTGTTTTAGTACCGTGTCATCCCAGTATTTAAACGTCACTTGGTAGGTGTTAATGTCGAATTGTGCGGTAAAGGTTGTATCAACCACAATTTTTGATAAAGCCTGAACCCAACCTTTAAACGTGTTTCCATCACTTGTTGGATCGTTCTCTGGTGCACTAGGCATTTGCCCTTCTTTTACCTTCACTTCTACCATCCCAATTAACAAACTTGGCCGTGTAAATTACAGGTTCTTGGCCTATGACAGAGATATTCAGTTGATTATTTTCATACTTCAGTTCTGGCTCATCTGATATCAGCTTGAACTGCACTGTGTTTTGCTTGGTTGTTTTTGCTGTGAGGTTAAATGTTACATCGGCTTCATGTGTTTGTGCAGAGATAGTAAATTCACAATTACCACTGCCGTTTAAGAATTGACAATATGATGTGGCGGTACCGCTTATATTGTCAAATAGAGTGCCTATGTGTTCGCCAGCCAACTAGTGAGGAAGTGTCACAGGCAGGTATTGCCAAAGCCAAACTACATAGAAAGCCAAAAGTGGCTATGGTGGGCTCCGATCCTAAACAACTAGCAGCACAAATTAGTGAACTTGAATCATGGACATTGAAATCAGTCCTAATGGTGTACACCAAATATGGTTAAGAAAAAAGATGAAAAGTGCGGCATTAGACAGGCAAAGTTGGAACTACTGCCCAAGTTGGGCTGACGCTGATAATGTAAATACGTAAAAGTTGCTCGGTAATTATACCGTCAGTTTCCCTTGGTAATTACACTAGTACATCTATTTTAACCATTATAGTGATTGATGTTCCTAGCACTGAATGTCTCAAAGTGTACACTATACTGAACAGTTAACTCATCATTAATAGGAGCATTTTACTTATATTGCGGTTTGCTGCTGGTTAAATATTGTTCTCCTTGAATCAAGCTGGCGTTTATAGTTTTGCTATTTGCAAATATAAAAATGCTAAACTCACTCAAAATCGCACACTGTAACCGTTGTAAAAAGCTCGCTTTATTGAAAAAACCTGTAAGCTCCATGCTTTTGTATAAAAAATTCATAACAAACTGATATTAAAAGAAATAATTATATTTGGTATATACACCCTACAAAAGCAAATAAAAAATATATTTTAAATTCAGTGTGTTACTTTTATTTCGTGATTATCTAGATGCTATTAGCTGTATGTTAAATGTTCAATTGTTAAAATAAACGGTATTCTTAAAACCAGAATAGCCAGTTGTTAACAATATTAACAATCCCCTATTATTTATTAATATTTAAGAACCATCTTGTTCTCAAAAAATAAGCGTTATAGTATCTAATTTATAATTTTATTTATATCAAGGGATAGATTGTCGTGGACGTGGCCTTTAAAAAAATAAAAAACGAGCTGGATTATGCATACAAGAACACTGGCTTCTTTAGAAAACATTTAGATCAGGTTGGGCTTACTTTAGCCGATATTACCCAGACCAGTGATTTACTAAAAATACCACCCACAGTTAAACGGAATTACCGCCAAGGTTTTCCTGCGTCGGTGATAGCTTCTGGCTATAACTTGAAAAGCCCCTATGTGATGCGTTTTCAAAGCTCTGGTACAGAAGGAGATAGACTCGTGAGTGTGGTGTTGTCATATGATCTCGCGAGGCGTCAAGCCAGTTGTATCTCCGTTAACTCTGCATTTTCATCATTGTGGAAGCCTGGATTAAAGCTACGTACCTGTCGCTTTGCTGCACCAAACTGTTCGGACGTTGAATGTGCTAATCCCAATAGCACGATGGAAAGTCGTATGCTACCTGATGGTACGTTGGTATTGCCTGTATATCATGACTTACTGACAACCCCAGAGCAGATGGTAAATCGCGCGTTAGATGAAATAGAGGAGTACGACCCTCATCTCCTATTTGTAGACCCAACTCACTTCGCATTTTTGATTAGAGCTATGAAAAAAGCAGGGCGAGTGCCTCACAAAAAGGAAGGTTTTTGCATTATGTCTGGCTACACCTTGTGTACTCAGGTAGCACGTCGCCAAATTAAAGAGTGTTTTGGTGATAAAGTCGCTTTTGCAGACATGCTTGGTATGTCTGAGCTAGGTTACATTGGCTTTGAATGCCCAGCAGGGTATCAGCATATCAACATCAAAGATTACCATATTGAATTTATCAAAGATGGACAAACAGCTAAACCAGGGGAGTTAGCAGAAATGGTTATCACAACTCTTGGTGATCGCTTATCTCCTCATATTAGATATGCCACCGGGGATCTCTACCGTTTGAACCCTGAACCTTGCCCATGTGGGAACTCTGCCCCCATGGTTCGTCATGAAGGGCGCGTTAAAAACGTATTATGGCTCAATGATGGTGCGCTAGTAACACCTAGAGAATTAGATGATTTGATAGGTCCAGCAGCATGGATAGACATGTATCAAATGAATCAGCTAGATGATGATGAATTTAGTTTTCAGTACATGAGCAATGATGACTGGACACAGCAACTCGAAGATGAGCTGTTAGAAAGGCTCAAGGATAATTTAAAAACAAATAACCTCCATTGCTCCACAACAAGTTATTTACCTGCCGATCGTGGCGGTAAATTCATGTCATGTGTTTCAAGTGTTGCAATGAGAGATGAAAAAAGGAGTTTAATATCATGGATCTAATAAACTGCCAATCGGACTTTCCTGTTCTTGAGCGCCTTATTGATGGGCAAAAAGTTACTTACTTAGATAGCGCTGCCACATCATTGAAGCCACGTTCGGTAATCGAAGCGATGTCTAACTATTACTCTCAAAATGGCGTGAATATTCATAGAGGGAAATATTACCTTTCAGAGGAAGCATCAGATTCTTATGAGCGGGTTAGATATTCACTAGCGCAATACTTAGGCGCCTTTGGTAATGAGATAGTATTCACAAAAGGCACGACAGAAGCGCTAAATATGGTGGCATATGGTTTGGACCTTCAACCTGATGATATTGTGGTTGGCTTCTTAGATTCACATCATGCGCAAATGTTGCCTTGGCGTAGAGCCGCAGATTTAAGATTAGTTAATGTTAATGATGAAGGGGGTATAGATTTAGATCATTACTATGAGCTACTTAAACTCAAACCAAAGGTCGTGGTACTTACGCACTGCTCAAACGTAACGGGCACCGTTGCGCCTATCGAGCTGATGACTCAGGTCGCGAAAGAAGCATGTGATGCAATAGTGGTTGTTGATGCCGCACAGTCTATGCCACACCCGCATTTACGCATTGATGTTTCTAAATTAGACGTCGATTTTGTCGCTTTTTCAGCTCACAAAATGCTAGGTCCAACAGGTGTTGGATGCCTATATGGAAAAAGCGCACGACTGAATGAGCTTCGTCCACTGATGGTTGGTGGTGGTATGGTTGATTGGGTTGATATGGAAGGCTCACAAGAGCGAAAAATACCTCACCGTTTTGAAGCGGGTACTCCTGCAATTGCATCGACGTTGGGCTTTGGTGCCGCATTGAACTACCTAAAGCAGTTTGGTGAAGAAGCATCTTTAGCACACACAGAAGAACTCACAGAAGCAATTATAAAAGGTGCTTTAGCGCGAGATTACATCCAATTGTTAGGGACGAAAAGCGCGAAGAATCGCTGTGCTATAGGTAGCTTAAGAATTAAAGGGTGTGATGACCTATCGGATATTGCGCGTTCATTAAGTGACTCTTACGGCATTATGTGCCGAACTGGACACATGTGTGCTCAGCCCATAGTTGATCAGCAAATGGGTGGTGAGGTGTTACGTATCTCAGCGTACATCTACAACACCCCACAAGAGATTGACCAATTCTACCAAGCATTAGATGAACTTGTTTACTTTCTGGGGCTTGTATAACAGGGCTCAACGTTAGTTTGAGTCTCCACCTATCAAGGAATTGTGTAATTGAGAGACTGCTATTAAAGCGGAACTTCATAAGGAAAAAATGACATGCTAATGCGCTCAAATCCAATATTATTTCGTTTTATATTATGGATTGTTATTCCGATAATACTGTTGTTTGCATATGGCTACAGTGTTTTGTTGAAAAGCTTGCCACAGAATGAAGGGGTAACCCATCTTCAAGGCATAAGCTCTTCAGTCAAAGTAATTCGTGATGAAAACTCGATTCCTCACATTCAAGCTGAAAATGATCTTGACGCATTTTTTGCGTTGGGTTACGTGCACGCTCAGGAACGCTTGTGGCAAATGAACTTTGCAATTCGCTTAGCAACTGGTCGTTTGAGCGAAGTGTTGGGGAGAGAGTCACTGCAAAGTGATAAGTTTATGAGAACATTAGGTATTTATCATGCATCGCAAACCGCATTAGAGTCTTTAGACCAACGTTCACTACTGACACTTGAGGCGTATTCAAATGGTATAAATGCTTGGATCGAAGAAGACAACATGCTGCCGCTAGAGTTTAAGGTTCTTGATGTTGAACCAGAGTTGTGGAAACCCATTAACTCACTCGTGT
Source organism: Pseudoalteromonas sp. SANK 73390 (assembly GCF_054966645.1). Classification (NCBI taxonomy): domain Bacteria; kingdom Pseudomonadati; phylum Pseudomonadota; class Gammaproteobacteria; order Alteromonadales; family Pseudoalteromonadaceae; genus Pseudoalteromonas; species Pseudoalteromonas sp. SANK 73390. The sequence continues at coordinate 41,935 of NZ_ARPN01000130.1, read as the reverse complement.
TGATAAAGTTGATGGCCTATAACTTGGCAGGTCCGCTGAATTATGGCAGTGAATTAACGCTCAGTGCGTTAATTCAAGAACTTGGCGTCGAAAAAGCAAATGAACTGATGCCCAATGTGAACATGAAGAGCTTCCCTGATAAGCATACTGCAAGCTTGGTCGAGCCAAATTTGGTACAAGGGCTTTTGGCACAAAATAGTCAATTACAGCCTCGGTTCAATCTTGGAGGAGAAGGGCTGGGCAGCAACGCATGGGCTGTATCTGGCAAACATACTCAAAGCGGCTTACCTTTATTGGCAAGTGACCCACATTTACGAGTCGAGATCCCATCGGCTTGGTATTTGGCGAACATCACAGGTGATAAGCTTAATGTTACGGGGGCAACCTACCCAGGTACACCTGTGGTATTTATGGGACGTAATGAGTCGATTGCATGGGGTACTACCAACATGCTGGCAGATGCAGCGGACCTTTATGTGATACGTACCAACCCACTAAATGTTGATCAATATGAAGTAGATGGTCAATGGCTCGATATGGATATTGAAAACGAGATAATCCATGTAAAGTCAGACTTTCCGCAGTTTTTAACCGACCCAATTCCAGCAGTCGAATGGCAAGTGCGTAAAACGCGACACGGGCCATTGATCAGTGATGCGCTTGGTCGAGCTGAACGTCCATTGGCTTTTCGATGGAGCGCGCTGGACCGACAGGATAAGACTTTCAAAAGCTTTCTGGATATTAACTATTCAAAAGATGTGGAGACTTTTAAATCAGCTCTTCAAGACTATGTAGCGCCAGCTCTGAACTTTGTTTATGCAGATATTAGCGGCGATATAGGCATGTTTGCAGCAGGTAATATCCCTATTCGTCATCATAGCAATGGTAGATTACCAGTACCTGGATGGAACTCGATGTATGAATGGGATGGGTACATTCCAACGGATGCGATGCCGCAGATGGTCAATCCCGAACAAGGATATGTACTCAATGCGAATAATAAAAATCACGCTGATGACTACCCATACCTGGTTTCCAACGTATGGGCAGTACCGTATAGAGTGAAACGTATTGAACAGACAATTCAAGAGACTGTAAATGAAGGTAAAAAATTTACGGTACAAGATTTTGTTGAATTACAAGGCAATGTCGACAGTTTGCAAGCACGGCAGTTGTTACCGTTCTTTGTGGGGCTAAAGGCCAAAAACAGTGAGCAACAACAGGTTATTAATAGGCTTAAAAACTGGCAAGGCTTATTGTCTGGCGATAGTGAAGAAGCCGTGATGTATGAAGTATGGTTACGCCACTTTAATAGTTTTCTACTCAGTGATGACCTTAGGGGAAATCATTTACATGAGGAAAGAGGCAATGAACTTCAGGATTTTGTGAATCGTTTGAAACCGACACTTCTAAACCGCGCTGTTCATAAAAGTAGCTCATTACAATTTGATTGGTGTGATCAAATTAACACCGAGAAAAAAGAGACTTGTGAAGAGTTAGCATTAAGCGCATTAAGTAGTGCGATTGATGAAATTAATCGCAAGCATGGTCAAGGTGAACCGTGGAAAGAAGTTCATGAAACTCATTTCCCTCATTTAGCCCTCACGTCAAGCCAACCATTAAGCTTTATATTTGATAGAAAAATCGCCGCCAGTGGGGACCGTTACACAGTAAACAGTGGCAACTGGAGATATTCTGACAATGATGGTTATCGCACAACTTCTACTGCTAACTACCGTCAGGTTATTGATCTTAGTGACAACACGAAAGACGGTTTCATTAATAATACTGGGCAAAGCGGAAATGTAGTGAGTACACACTACGACGACAATATCGAGCCGTTCAAACAATTAAAGCTATGGCCAATGCAGTTAGCGGCGAAAGGTGAGACTAAATCAGCATCAACACTGATATTAGAGCCAAGCAAATAGCAGGTTGAGTAAAAGGAGCTTTAAAAATGAAAGAACACAATGAGAACTCACCGATAGGGTTATTCAAGCTATTGACTGCAACTGCACCCAATAAGATATTTTTATCTATTTTGCTTGGGTCTATGGCAGGTGTAGCGTACGCCATTATTGTACCTTTGATACTACTGTCTTTGCAGCCTTCATTAGGGCGACTTATGCAGCCTGATTTTGAATCTTCATACTGGTTGATGGGAACATTTGAAATATCATCTCCATCACAAGCGCTTTTTTACTTCTTGATAGTAATGTTTATCTTATTATGTAGAGTGGTATCAGAAACAATGGTTGCACATACGTCAATTGATGCAACGGTGGAGTTAAGGAAGAAATTATATAAAAGGGTTTCTCAACTTCCTATCCAAAGCTTGGAGCAATTAGGACACTCTCGTATTTTGACTGCGCTGAACAACGACATCGCACGCGTTACAGAGGGTGCAGCTGTTTTCCCTAATGTATTGGTCGCTTCTGCAACTTTATTCGGTATGTTGGCGTTTTTAATGTACCTAAAAGTTGAAGTATTTTTGTTCATTGTTGGCGTTATTGTGGTTGGTACCGTGACTTATCGTCTGCCGTTACTTTTCGGCCGAAAATATTTGACGGCTGCTCGCAACAGCTTCGATGGCATACAAGAAGGGATGAGGGGCCTCATATATGGTGCAAAAGAGTTAAAACTTAATCAGCAGAAAAAGCATGCTTTTTTGGAGGAAAACCTCCATGCCTATGAAAATGAATATACAGTGGCACAAAAGCGAGGCCGCTTTTTCTTAAGCGTTGGTTTGAACTATGGGACCCTAATTAGTTTTGTGGCGATAGGTCTTGTGACTTATGTGATGGCCAATTACTACGCACTTTCAAATGCAAATTTGCAGGGAATCGTTATGGTCTTGTTATACATAACGGGACCAATGGCTGCGCTAATCAGCTTGGCAAATAGCATCATTATGGCCCAAATTGCAGCTAAGAAATTGAATAGTTTGCTGGAGGAGATGCCTATAGAAAGTAATTCAGGCTCTATCATATCTAATGAGCCAATTGAATGTCAGCAGATACAAGTGAAAGGGCTAGAGTATATTTACCCCGTTCAAAGCAATGGCGATGCTGCCTTCCATCTAGGGCCAGTTGATTTAACGCTTCAGCGTGGGGAGGTCACTTTTCTAGTTGGCGGAAATGGCTCAGGAAAAACCACACTGTCAAAACTACTTTCTCTTCATTATGTCCCCAGTAAAGGAGAAATTGACTTTGATGATAAAGCAGTGACTGATCTCAATCGAGATACTTATCGACAAAGCGTTTCCGCAATCTATTCTGATTTCTATTTATTTACAAAGCTGTATGGCTTGTCTTCAGATGAAATCGATCAACGTGCAGCTCAGAATATAAAAGAGTTGGGTTTGGAAGCGAAGGTAAGTGTCAAGGACGGCATATTTTCAACCACTGAATTATCAGCCGGCCAGAAAAAACGGCTCGCACTGCTAGTGACCTACCTAGAAGATAGATCAATTTATGTATTCGATGAATGGGCTGCGGATCAAGACCCAAGCTTTAAAGATATTTTCTACTACCAAATATTACCTGAGTTAAAGCGCCTTAATAAGTTGGTGATCGTGATTACACATGACGACCGCTACTTTGATCTTGCAGATAAAGTTGTGAAAATGGAGAACGGTCAAGTTGTAGAGGAAATTACCAAGGAAGCATCATCACCTACTGCCCAAACTAAACAACAGGCGACGCATGACATAACAGTGAGCAGCTCTACATTGGAGAAAGAACATGTTGAGGGATAATCAACATTTAGATGCGCAAAGAGATGTGAGAAAGTATTTTAGAGCATTTGAGCTGTCTACCGAATATCGCATACGTAAATACTATGGTAAATCATTGTTTAACAACCCTTGGCAGCTTCTATCAGGGGTCGTGGAGTATCAATTTCTCAGCTATTACTTTGCGAAAGCTCCAAAGTGGCGTCTGTTTTTAAGACGCCTTTATTCTAAAGACCGTATTGTGCCAAATTATGTTGTTGTCGGCCCAGTAAAAAGTGGTTCAAGTGATTTAGTAACTCATTTGCAAATGCACCCTAATGTCATGCATCCGTTGGCGAAAGAGGTTAGAGGTACACATCCAGATAGAGTAAAGCTGTATTACCCAACGACAGCAGAGAAGCAGCGTTTGCAAAAGCAAACTGGTCATTCGGTGAGGTGTGGTTATCTTAAACCAGAACTGAATAATCTCGATATGATGGAGCAGTTGTATGCGCTAAACCCTGATTCGAAAATAGTTATTACGCTCAGAGATCCTGTTTCTCGAGTTTATACGCACTGGAAGTGGGAGTTGTTCTTAGGTGCTCGCGCATTGAAAAATGACCCACATTTTAAGACTTTTGGAGCGTATGTTGACCGTATATTGGATTTCTTCCCCAGTATTTCTATGAAATCTGCATGTGGTTTTCCAGCGCTTGAAACGGGAATTTATTATAAATCTGTTGAACATTGGATCAATCGTTTTGGTCAAGATAATGTTTTAATTTTAGATTCAGCCGAATACTTTAATGAGCGACAACCTACATTAGAAAGAGTGCAAAAGTTTTTGGACTTGCCTGTTATAGACATTCCCGAATATGGCGAAAAAGCCAATGAGAATCCAATACGGTTTCCTCCATCTAGTCGAAGCGCCAATGAGAAACTCTCCGAGTTTTATCGTCCGTATAACCAAAAACTCTTTGAGCTATTAGGCAAAGAGTTTGATTGGAAATAACAGCTGATCGCGAAAGGTCACCTCTAAGAATTTTCTGGATTGAGAATCATAATGAATAACGAATTACTATACCTAAAACCTGATGTTTACTTTGAACCCCTGTTAAATCATTGGTACGCATGGCCATACTTGATGCCACCAGTAACTTGTGCACGCCATGTAGTAAATACTCACCGTCGAATTATGCAATCTTTCGTTAAGAACTATAAATTACATATTATAGCGTCGAAGGAGTCGGTGTTAACTGGTGGGGAGTTTTTAAACTGTACCGAAGAGCAAGTTGATGATATTAAAGCGCTGATCGAAGAATTAGATGAACGATGCGGTGACCTTATTGAGCTGTCGGATGCTGTTAAGTATTTAGATGATTTGCTATATGCGCATAAAAGTGGTGAAAGCATTGAATACTTATATGAAAAGGTGCCTGATCCACTCAAAGGATGTGTTGAATTATTTTTAGATATGGAGCATCGTCCATCCTATCGTATCATTGAGCCTTTGATGTACCGTAGCCAATATTACAAACCACAGCTACAAAGTTTGTCTTTTGGTTTGCTCTCGAGAGTGGGTGAACGTCCGTTTGTACTTAGCACTCCTCGCTTACCAGATGAAAATCACCTTCAGGTCAATGCTGATTTCAATGCCGCGATTGTTGATGCTATTTTTCAATCCAGAGAAAAACCGCTCACACTGACACAAATTGATGAGTTGTTCGAAGGGCTCTCACAAACAGGTGGTGTGTCGTATAGAGATCTTTTTACGTCTGCAGCTCCGGCTATTAAGCACGTTCCTGTAGAAGAAGGTGTCAGGCTTAATTACACTGGGCATGCGGGCTTTATGGTTGAAACCAAAGATATATGTATCTTGGTCGATCCGATTATTGCCTCAAGAGAAAGTCACCATGACGATACCATGATTGGCTATAGCGAGCTGCCCAATACGATTGATTATATCTTGCTGACTCATACTCATATGGATCATGCAAATATAGAGACATTACTGCAACTGCGTTACAAAACTAAACAGATTGTTGTGCCGAAAAACAATGGAGGCACTATTGCCGATCCGTCGTTACGATTGATGCTGAAACAGTTGAACTTTGACGTGATCGAAGTCGATGATTTGGAAGAAATAGAAATTCCCAATGGCCGTATTGTGAGCTTACCATTTCTTGGTGAACATGGTGACTTGAACATTCGTTCAAAGGCAGCTTGGTACATTGAAGCATATGGCAAAAAGTGCTTTTTTGGGGCCGACTCTTCAAACCCTGACCAAAACTTATACATGCAGTTAGGGAAGCTCTTTAATGACCTAGATGTATTAGCCATTGGCATGGAATGCGTTGGTGCACCATATACGTGGGCATATGGGGCTTTACATACAAAGAAAGTGTCAAAAGCGATTAAAAACTCAAGGCGCCTAGATGGTTCAGATTGTGCACAGGCAATCCCTATGGTACAGGCATTTAATGCTAAACAGGTGTGCGTTTATGCGATTGGGCTGGAGACCTGCTTTAAATATTTTAACGGTCTAGAACATGAAGAAGACTCTAGACAAGTGCAAGAATCAACAAAATTTCTCGAAGCTTGTAAGGATATGGGTGTGCCAGCAGATATGCTGTTTTGTAAAAAAACCATTCACCTCAAGTAACAAAACAATAAAAACGAGAAGCAAACAACTTAAAGAGTAAGGAATACTAATGGAAACTATTCATGATTATCTAGCGGCGCATGCCTGCTCAACTGCTCGCAGCAACGCTTTTACTTTTATCGAAGACGCAGGTGAGCAATCACAAATTAGCTTTGGCAAGCTTCATCAACGGGCACAATCAATTGCCCATTCGTTATTGTCAGAAGTAGAGGCTGGATCTAGAGTAGTTCTTTTATATCCTCCTGGCTTGGAATATATACAAGCATTTTTAGGTTGTTTGTACGCGGGTGTTGTCGCGGTTCCTTTGTATCCACCCCAAAGCAAAAAACATGCGGGCAGAGTTCTGACGGTAATTGATGACTGTAAAGCTAATTTAATTCTGACTAACGCACAGATGAAAAGTCAGTTGCAAGCTGAGCTATCTCCGATTCCAGTTAAAGGCTTTGAAGAGTTAACAGGCAATGATGCCCCAGTTGCACTCACCCCCCCAACGGCTGAAACAACCGCTTTTTTACAGTATACATCGGGCTCTACGGGGACACCAAAAGGGGTCGTCATAACGCACGGGAATATTGTTGCAAACTTGAAAACTCTACAGCAAGCAACACTCTGTGCACAAGAAGATGTATTTTGTAACTGGCTGCCTTTATTTCATGATTTAGGTTTAGTAAACACGCTACTATTGCCTATTTATCTTGGTGCGCACTCGGTATTGATGTCACCAGTGAGGTTTATTAAGAGTCCACTGACTTGGTTTAAGGCGATTACTGAATTTAAAGCAACTATCTGTGGCGCACCAAATTTTGCGTTTGATCATTGTATCGAGCGTATTAAGCCACATCAGTTAGCTGGTATTGATCTGTCAACTTGGCGAGTTGCGTTTAATGCAGCAGAGCCAGTAGATGCACAAACACTTGAGCGATTTAGTGACCGTTTTGCTCGTATTGGTTTTAAAGAGTCATCACTATTCCCTGCATACGGAATGGCAGAGGCAACGGTATTCATTTGTGGTGGGGCACACACAGTTTCCTACACAGCTTTACCATTTAGTAGTGAGGCGCTGCAAAAAGGGCGAGTAACCCTATCTCAAGAAGACGAAAAGCAGCAGATTTTGATTGGTCATGGTCAGGTTCAAGAAAATCATCATCTGAAAATTGTCTCACCACAAACGTGTACAGTTGTACCTGATGGTCAGGTTGGTGAAATATGGTTTGCAGGCCCAAGCCTTGCTCAAGGGTACTGGAATGACCCAGAAAAAACCGCTGCCAGTTTTGGCGCGCGATTAGAGAATGACAATCAGAGCTATCTCAGAACGGGCGACTTAGGTTTTATTCACGAAGGTGAGTTGTTTATTTCAGGTCGTATTAAAGATGTCATGATTATCAAAGGGCGCAATTATTATCCGCAGGACTTTGAGAAGCTGGCTTATAGTGTTTACCCTGGTCTTAATCAAAACGGTGCTGGCGCTTTTGAGGTCAATGGTAATGCAATATTACTACTGGAAATTAGCCGTAGCGAGATGGCCGAATTCGATTATGCGCTCGCGTGTGAAACCATCAAAGCCGCTATCTTTGAACATTTTGAAGTCGTGCTTGGAGATATTATATTCCTCAAAGCAGGAAAAATTAATAGAACCTCTAGCGGTAAGATCCAACGCTCATTGTCAAAAAAGCGCTATCTAGCTGATGATATAGACTTTTTGTACAGTGATACAGTGGGCGCCTCAGCACCAGTGGCATCGCAACAAGCGAAGCAATCGGAAGAAGCTCTATCACCGATGGAAGCCAATCTTTGTGTGTTGTGGCAAGACGTATTTGGCCTTGACAAAATAGGTGTAAATGACAACTTCCTGAATCTCGGTGGGCACTCTCTATTAGCGACCACCTTGATTGCTCAGATACAAAAGCAATGGCATGTGGAAGTGTCTATCAGAGATTTCTTCTTTGCAAATACGATTCGCAAGTTAGCAAAAGTTGTGGAAAACGCATCAGCGAGTCAATTACCATTAATTACCAAAAAGCCAGATACAAAACAGTTGCTACCTTCTTTTGCACAAGAGCGTATGTGGCTTGTAAATCAAATAGAATCAGAAGTTGCACAGTATAACTTGGCTTGCTCAGTGAAGCTTTATGGCGAATTGAACGAAATTTACCTACAAGAAACTTTTTCTACGATTATATCTCGTCATGAAGCATTGAGAACTACATTCAGTGAGGAAAATGGCCAGGTTTATCAACAGATTAAGCAAGTGAGGCCGTTCGTTATTAAAAGCGTCGATCTCACCGATTTGACTCAGGCCGAGCAAGATAAGCGTATTGAAGAGCTGACCAACGAAGAAACAAACACAGCGTTTGATCTTAGCCAAGATCTCATGCTTCGAGCCAAGCTGCTGAAACTCAATGCTCAGTCCCATATCTTGTTGTTGGCAGTACATCATATTGCAGCAGATGGCTGGTCATCAGGGCTGCTAACCAAAGAAATTAATGCTTTGTATGCGGCGCAGGTGCATGATACGCAAAGCCATTTACCTGAACTAGATATTCAGTACAGTGATTATGCAAATTGGCAACGCACAAACCTCACTGAAGATACTTTACACAATCACTTAACCTATTGGAAAACCCAGTTAAGTAACTTACCGATTGTACATAGTTTACCACTAGACCATGCTAGATCATCGGTGCAAAGCTTCAAGGGGGCATCGGTTGAGCGTACGCTTAATCAAGCTACGCTTAATGGACTTAATGCGTTAGCAAAAGATAACGAAGTAACGTTGTACATGATGCTAAACGCGGCATTTGCAAGTTTCTTGAGCCGTTATTCAGGGGAAACAGACATCGTCTTTGGCTCTGCTGTTGCGAATCGAGAACAGGCTGAGGTCGCGCCGCTTATTGGTTTATTCATTAATAATTTAGTGTTCCGCTCTGATTTATCAGATGATCCGGTATTCATTGAGTTACTTCAACAAAGCAAAGAAAATACATTAGCGGCTTCTGAGCATCAGCAAATGCCATTTGAAAAGTTAGTTGATGTGTTACAGCCAGAGCGAAGTCTAAGCCACAGTCCACTATTTCAAGTGATGTTGATACTACAAAGTCAAGAAGTAGAACAGCTTTCACTGCCTGGACTTGAGATCCAACAGCAACAGTTGAGCAACGACTTTACACAGTATGACTTAACGCTGACGGTGAGTGAAGGTGAATCAGGATTAGAGATGCAGTGGCAATATGCTTCAGATCTCTTTGAGCATGCGACTATCGAGCGAATGGTTGACAGTTTTGAAACCCTGCTGGAAAGCATTATCAACATGCCGAATGCCAAAGTAAGCCAATTGCCGTTACTTAGCGCACAGGAGTCGATGCGGTTAATTAATATTAACAATGATAGCGCTACTGAATTTCCACAAGAGCTGTGTATTCATGAATTGTTTGAGCGTCAAGTCGCACTGAAGCCGGATGCGGTCGCTGCGATATTTAATGATGAAGCAATTAGCTATGAGCAACTAAACCAACGTGCAAACCGTTTAGCTCAGTACCTTGTGCGTCATGGAGTAAAGCCAGACTCTATTGTTGGTGTTTGTCTTGACCGTTCAGTGCAGATGCTGGTCAGTACGTTGGCTATTATGAAAGCAGGTGGTGCTTATTTACCCATGGACCCTAACTATCCATCGGCACGGTTGGCATACATGCTAGAGGACTCGCAAGTACAATGGGTTGTGACGGAAAAACACTTGAGTAATCGTTTGCCACAAGCACACTGCATTTGTTTAGATGATGAGGGCATTGCAGCAGACATAGCCCAACTTGAGCACCATGATCTAAATAAGGAGATGTTGGGTCTGACTTCTGGTCACCTTGCATATCTTATCTATACCTCAGGTTCAACAGGGAAGCCCAAAGGCGTGATGCTGGAACATCGCAATGCCGTAAACTTTCTGTCAGCGATGCAAGATGCCCCTGGGATGACGCAAGATGATACGTTATTAGCGGTAACTTCCTTATCGTTTGATATTCATGTGTTAGAGCTGTATTTACCGCTTAGTGTTGGTGCAAAGGTGGTGATTACATCATCTGAAAACACACAATCTCCAGATGATTTGACACATCTGATGCAAGCTCACCAAGTAACGGTGATGCAAGCTACACCTGCAACTTGGAAAATGCTAGTTGGTCATGGATTGCGTGTTCAGCATAATTTAAAAGTGTTATGTGGTGGTGAAGCGTTAAGTGAAACGCTAAAGGATGCACTGATCAGTCATAGTAATATTGAGTTATGGAATATGTACGGTCCGACAGAAACTGCAGTTTGGTCGGCGGTATGTAAAGTTGAAAATAGTATTTCGCTGGGCGTACCCATTAATAATACTAAGCTTTATGTTCTTGATAGCCATTTGAACCCTGTGCCAGTGGGTGTTGCTGGTGAGTTGTATATCAGCGGTGCAGGAGTAGCAAGAGGCTACCTCAATCACAGTGAATTAACGGCTGAGCGCTTTATTGAATGTCCACATTCCGATGAGCGTGTATATAAAACAGGGGATCTAGTTCGTAGGCTTGAAGATGGTACCTTACAATATCTGCGTCGTGCGGACTTTCAGGTTAAAGTCCGTGGCTATCGTATTGAGCTTGGAGAAATTGAAGCCAGACTAAAACAGCATCCAAGGGTAACAGATGCGCTTGCGCATGTGTTTGGTGAAGGGGATGAAGCTCGATTAGTGGCTTACTTCACGGTTAAACCAGGGCATGAGGACGCGGATTTAGAACAAGCTGTAAGTGAACACTTAGAGGTGCTTTTACCTAGCTATATGTTACCTAATTCATATGTTTGTCTTGAGCAAATCCCCTTAACACCTAATGGAAAGGTTAATCGACAAGCATTACCTAAACCGCAGTTTGTTGACAGCCATGATTACATCGCCCCTGAAACAGAAATGGAAAAGCAGCTTTGTGACATTTGGCAGCAATTGCTCAACGTCCAACCGCAGCAGGGTAAGTGGATAAGTGTTACCAGTAACTTCTTCAGCTTAGGTGGCCATTCATTACTCGCTGCTCGTTTAGTTGCTCAGATCAGAACACAATGGCATGTGGATGTGCCAATCCGCACACTATTTAGCGAGCAGACGGTGCGCCAGCTAGCCACTGTGATTGACCGAGAAACGACCAGTTATCACGCTGAAATCCAATCTGTTGCAAGTGATAAGCCTACGCCGCTGTCATTTGCTCAACAGCGCTTATGGCTTATAGAACAAATAGAGCATGACACACACCAGTACAATATGTGCCAAGCTTTTAAGTTGTCTGGTGAGTTGAATATTGAAGCAATGACCAATGCTTTTGAGATCATTATTGAACGTCATCTGGTGTTACGTACGACTATTCAAACAACACAATCAGGCGAGGCAATTCAAGTCGTGTCTTCAAAGTGGGATTTCTCAATACCGCGACTCGATCTGACAAAAATGTCAGAGGCTGACCAAGAGCAGGCGGTGAATAGCAATATTGCTCAGCAGTCCACGCAACTATTTGCGCTAGACGAAGATCTGATGATTCGAGTCATGTTGTTAAAGCTAGAAGAGAACGAGCATGTTCTTTTAGTCACGATGCACCACATTGCGGTAGATGGCTGGTCCGTTAGTATCGTATTTGATGAGTTCAATAGGCTTTACCGCGACTCAAGTTTGCAGTTGCCTGAGATTGAAGTGCAATATGGAGATTATGCACATTGGCAAAAAGAAACACTGCAGGGTGAGACATTAGATAGGCATCTGGCATTCTGGAAAGAGCGTTTACAAGGAATACCTGAAGTACACAACCTAGCTTTAGATAGGCCAAGACCACAGGTACAAGACTACAAAGGTGCGCATCACGTTCAGATGCTAAGTGCAGATATTCAAGTGGGATTGAATAAGCTTGCAAAGGCGTCAAACGCGACCATGTTTATGGTATTACATGCAGCACTTTCAATTTTATTAGCAAGACATTCAAATAAAGATAACGATACCTCTGAAGCAGATAACATTGTTATTGGTTCACCAGTTGCAAACCGAGAGCAAAGTGAATTGGCACCATTGGTCGGCTTTTTCACCAATAGTGTCGTGCTGCAACTGAACTTGGGTCACAATCCTAGTTTTACAGAGTTGTTACAGCGTAGTAAGGATGACTTGTTAGATGTATACGAGCATACTCAGTTGCCATTTGAGAAATTGGTCGATGAGCTAAAACAAGAACGTAACCTAGGTTATTCACCATTATTCCAAGTTAAATTAGCACTACAAAATAATGAACAAGGGTGGTTTGACCTACCTGATGTATCGGCGCAAAGAATAGAGCAATCGCAATCAATTGCGCTTCATGATCTCAGTTTAGACATTTATGAACTGGAAAACAGTGGTCATGCAAGCGGACTCAAGCTTGATTGGGAATACGCCACGTCAATCTTTGATGCTGTGACAATAGAACGTATGTCACAGCATTTTGAAATATTGCTAAAAGAGATCATTGCTGCACCGCAGGCTAAGATAAGCGAGTTGTCGGTGCTATCTAAAGGTGAAACAGAACAACTACTGCGTTGGTCGCAGTGGTCGTCACAAAAGACGAGTTTTAGCCAGTCACACGTAATTGAGAATACTGGCAAGTCGGTCATAGATCTATTTGAACAACAGGTTGTCAATAACCCTGATAAAGCGGCAGTAGTGATCCGAACATCTGATCGAGATGTTGAACAACTTACTTACAAAGAACTTAATGCCAAAGCGAATCAGGTTGCAAACTATTTAGTTGCAGAAGGGGTTAAACCCGACACCTTGGTTGGGTTGTGCTTAGAGCGTTCACTGGAAATGATTGTTGGTATATGGGGTGTTCTAAAAGCAGGTGCAGGGTATCTGCCAATAGACCCTGATTATCCTGAAAGACATATTGAGCACATACTCGATAATTCAGGGGTGGAGATGGTTCTGACCAGTGCGGAGCTATTTGCAGATTTACCACTATCTGACCTACAGATTCTTCCTTTGGATGAGGATATATGGGATAGCTTTTTAGGTGAATACAGTGAGGATAACCTCGATAGAGACACATTAGGCGTAGCATTGAATCATTTAGCCTATGTTATCTATACATCAGGTTCAACTGGATTGCCTAAAGGTGTCACCATTGAACACGGTGCTTTGGCACAGTCCACGTTAGCAAGGTTTGAAGCATACCAAGAAGCGCCACAAAGCTTTGCGCTGTTTTCGTCGTACGCATTTGACAGCTCTATGGTAGGGATTTTCTGGACTTTGGTATCTGGTGGCAAGCTTTGTATTGTTGATACTAAGCAAGGGCTAGAGTTACAAGATTTTGAGATGCTGATAACGCAAGAGCAAATTAGTCATTTTCTGACCTTACCAAGTGTTTACCAGACGATATTGGCCGCGGATATACAACCAGGTCAGTCTGTGCAAACGGTCATCGTTGCAGGTGAACCTTGTGATCAGCAGTTGGTAAAACAACACCAGTCTCATAGTCTGTGGCAAAACTGTCGTCTTGTTAACGAATATGGGCCCACAGAGGCGTGTGTTTGGAGCAGTTTTTATGATTGTACGCAACACGCCGGTGGCTCAGTACCAATTGGTACTACTGCACCACACTGTGAGCTACTTGTATTAGACAATGAGCGTCAATTGTGTCCGGTTGGTGTGGCAGGGGAGCTCTATGTTGGGGGGGACTATTTAGCTCGCGGCTATCATAACGCCCCTGAACTGACGAGAGAAAAGTTCATTGAGAGCCCATTTAACAGCGCACAGCGTTTGTATAAAACTGGTGACTTAGTACGCTGTGTTGCCGACCAAAATGGCAAACCTAGTAACCTAGAATTTATTGGTCGTACCGACCAGCAAATAAAAATACGCGGTTTTAGAGTTGAGTTAGGTGAAATTGAAGCGGCCATCGTTGCACACACGCAGATCTCTGAAGTTGTGGTGCTTGCTAAATCGTTAGAACCCTCTCAAGACACTAAGCAGTTAGTGGCTTATGTTGTGGTTGATAGGGCGAGTAGTTATACAGACTTAAATGAGTTAAACCTGAGTGATGTATTACGCTCATATCTCTCGCAATCGCTACTTAGTCATAAAATTCCTTCGGCATTTGTAATGCTCGACAATCTACCACATACACCAAATGGTAAAGTTGACCGTAAAGCGCTAGAGGAAAAAGCGGTCCCTGCTCAGCTCATGCAGCAATATGTTGCGCCGAGAAATAAGTTAGAAGAGCAGTTATGTGAACTTTGGAAGAAGTTGTTAAAGCTTAATAAAGTGAGTATCACCGACAACTTCTTCGCGATTGGTGGTGACTCTATTCTAGCAATTCAAGCGGTGACTCAGGCTGCGAAGCTAGGAATTGTGATCACAACGCGGCAAATCTTTGAGTGTCAAACGATTGAGAAATTAGCATCTCAAGCGAATTCTGAATCGAGCGTTGTTGCCCCACAAGAAAGCGTTGCAGGGGAGCAAGTGCTCATTCCAATTCAGCGTGAATTCTTAATGGGTGATAAGACCGATCAGCATCATTATAACCAGTCAGTGTTGTTGAGTGTACCAGCTAATTTTTCTATTGAAGTGTTACACAAGATCATAGCAGCAGTATACGCACGTCATGATATGTTGCGTTTGTCAGTCAATGAGAACACCGCGACTTATGTACCACTGACTGAGCTACTGGCTATTCGTGCTGTTCAATCTGTTGATTTAAGTGATGTCGAAGGTGACGCATGGCTGTCTGAGCTTGCTAAGCACGGCAGCATGGTAAAGGCGGGATTGTCTATCTTAGACGCAGATGTGTTCCGTGCTGTGCTATTTGAAGGTCGTACACAGCGTCGTCTGTTGTTAACTGCACATCATATGGTAATTGACGGTGTGTCGTGGCGAATCCTATTGCAAGATATGGCAAGTGCACTTGAGCAATGGCAGCAGCGACATGAAATTACCCTAGCGGCGAAAACTTCCTCGTTCCAACAATGGGGTAATTTCCTTGAAAGCTATTTAAAGAGCGATAGTTTACAAGCTGAAAAAGCATTTTGGTTATCTCAAGTAAATGAGTCAGTTGAAACATTACCAGTCGATCATAGTGGTGTTGAAGATAACCGCATTGCGGTGAGTGAGTCTGTTTCATTCGAGCTGAAAGAGCAGGAAACTCAAGCGCTACTGAATCAGTGTGCAACTGCATACCGTACGCAAATTAATGACTTATTGTTATCAGCACTATATCTAGCTATTCACAGATGGACAGGTCAAGACACTCTGCGTATTGACTTGGAAAGCCACGGTCGAGAGCCATTAAGTCCAACGCTGGACATGAATCAAACGCTTGGTTGGTTTACCAGTGTGTTCCCAGTGACACTGAAAACACAGTCAGCTACGGCAATCGGTGAGGTAATCAAATTTGTTAAAGAACAATTAAGAAGTGTGCCAAACAATGGAATCGGTTTTGGTTTATTACAACAAGCTTTGGCGAGCGAAACACAAAATGCTACGAACGCCTCCACAGTGTTTAATCGTTCAGAGATCTTATTTAACTACCTAGGCCAGTTTGACAATGTGGTAAATAATGAAAGCTCATTCCAAGTTGCAGACGAGTTTGTTGGCGATGATGTCAGTGCGCAACGTCAACGCAGCCATAAGCTTGAGCTCAATGGTTTGGTGGCCGGCGGTCGAGTGAAGTTTTCTCTTAGATATAATGCTTTGCAATACGAACAAGAGACTATGACTGCCTTGGTTAAAGGTATTGAATCAGCGTTGCATAAAATTATTGCGCATTGCCTAGAAAGTGAAGTTGCGGGTGTGACGCCATCAGACTTTCCGTTGAGCAATGTTACTCAAGCGCAATTAGATGAGTGCTATCAGGTTTATCCTAATTTGGAAAAACTCTATAAGACCACAGGGATGCAGCGAGGATTATTATTCCATAGTAGCTTGGATGCTTCGGCATATTTGACGCAGCTATCCATTAATATCGAAGGTGAGTTAGATAACAGCGCTATGGAGCAAGCATGGAGAGAAGTTGTTAGGCGCCATGATGTGTTTCGTACTACTTTCACCGAGGATCACCTACATCAATTGGTATTGACGAATGTTGATTTACCATACACGACGCTCGACTGGTCGCACTTGAGTGATGCAGAACAACGCCAACAGTTAACACAGTTCTTACAAGACGATAGAGCACTAGGGTTTGATTTAAAAGCAACACCGTTGATGCGGATCACCTTGATTATCTTAGATAAGCACCGCCATTGCTTAGTATGGTCAAACCATCATGCACTGTCGGATGGCTGGTCATTACCATTAGTATTGAAAGAAGTGATCTCCATATACACAGATATACGTCATAACAACGGCGAGCTTCTGTCAGAGGCAGAGTCATTTATACCGCAATATGACAGTTACATAACATGGCTTCAGCAACAAGATGAACAACAAGCGCGTGCCTTCTGGCAAGACATGTTGGCAAGTGTTGAATCTCCAACACAACTTCACCTTGGTAGCAAAGAACCCACAAGTACTACCGGTGCACAGCAGCAAAAACTAACCTTAAGTGCTCAGGTGAGCGAGCAATTACAGTCCACCGCAAGACACTATAAAGTTACCTTAAATACCTTGATTCAAGCAGCTTGGGCCTATGTGATCCACAGGTACAGTGCAGAGCAACAAGTTGTTTTTGGTGAAACTGTTTCAGGTCGTCCTGCCGAGTTACAAGGCGTTGAACAAATAATTGGTCTATTTATTAACAGCCTTCCTGTTGTGGTTAATATTGATCACGGTCAGGATATCGCGACTTGGCTGCAAGACTTGCACCAAGCGAGCATCGATCGTGTCGACAACAGCTACTTATCGCTGTCGGAAATTCAGTCTCTGAGCCCTGCAAGTCATGTGGATGGTAGCGGACGAAGTCTGTTCGATACGCTGGTGGTATTTGAGAACTATCCAGTGGATCAAGAGATACACAACATTATTCAAGGATCTCAATTAGCTGTAACTGACATCAGAAATGAAGAACAAACGAACTATGCTCTGACATTGATGGTATTGCCAGAGAGCACTGGATTACAAGGTAAATTAAGCTTTGAACTTGGCTATCGAGCAGAACAGTTCTCAGCAGACGGAATTGCCGAGTTTTTAGAACACTTTGAGCTAACCCTGATGCGCTTGTTAGAGTGCTCTTACGACACTGTCGGTGAGCTATCTGTATTAAGTGCGCAACAGCAAAGCCAATTGTTAACATGGAATGATACGGCCTCGGATTACCAAACAGACAAGTGTATTCATGAATTGTTTGAGCTTCACGCAGCACAATCACCTAATGCACGAGCAGTCACCTTCGATGGCGAAATAAGCGAGACATTAACTTACGCACAACTCAATGAGAAAGCGAACCAACTGGCACATTACCTAATTGAGCAAGGTGTTAAACCTGACGTCTTGGTTGGTATTAGTGTCGAGCGTTCCATTGAAATGGTGATAGGTTTGCTGGCGATAATGAAAGCTGGTGGAGCATATGTCCCTCTAGACCCAAGCTTACCGCTGGCACGTCTAAATTATATGGTCCAAGACTCAGGCGCTGAGATAGTATTGACACAGCAAAAATTGACTGAATTGTTCCAACAGGGCGCACAACAGATTGTATGTCTAGATCAAGCTGATATGTTCGCAATATATAGCACTCAAAACATTGAAAAAGCATCCATTGGCCTTATGTCATCGCATCTTGCATATGTGATTTACACATCAGGTAGTACCGGTCAGCCAAAAGGGGTTGAGTCTGTCCATAGCGGATTAATGAACAGACTTGACTGGATGGATAAAACGTATCAACTCAATGCAGATGACCGTGTAATACAGAAAACACCGTATAGCTTTGACGTTTCGGTTTGGGAGTTCTTTTGGACGTTAGGTTATGGTGCTCAGCTGATAGTCGCTAAACCTGAAGGGCATAAAGATCCTGAATATTTACGTGATTTAATTCAGGCACACCAAGTGTCAATCATGCATTTTGTACCTTCTATGCTGGCAAGTATGATGTCAGTTGTGAATATGTCTGAACTACTGTCAGTTCGTTTTGTGTTCTGTAGTGGAGAAGCGCTGCTCAAGACACTTGCAGACCAATTCCTAAGCGTCAAAGCAGCGAATACAAAACTGTTCAACCTTTATGGTCCAACAGAAGCGTCGATAGATGTGACTCATTGGACATGTGAAAACGCTGAACTACCTGACAGTGTGCCTATTGGACGACCCATCTCTAATACTCAGCTCTATGTATTGGACTCACAGTTAAAATGTACACCAATCGGTGTGCCTGGTGAGCTTTATATTGGTGGTGATAATTTGGCAAGAGGTTATCTCAATAAACCAGAATTAACCGCTGAGAGGTTCATTGCGAATCCGTTTTCAAGCGATGCCAGCAGTAAGCTGTATAAAACAGGGGACCTAGTGCGTTGGTCTGCCCAAAATTTGGGTAACTTAGAGTACATCTGTCGAATAGATCAGCAAGTCAAAGTTCGTGGTTATCGTATTGAATTGGGTGAAATTGAAGCGTGTATTGCTCAATATCCTGCGATAAAAGACTGTGTGGTAACGACCCATGGTCAAGAAGGCGATAAACAACTTATCGCTTGGTATATCAGTGCTGATGAACAAATCAGTCGTGATGACTTGAATACATATATCAAGCATTCTTTGCCTGAATATATGTTACCTGCTGCATTCATTGGTATTGATGAAATTCCGTTAACCCCTAATGGCAAGGTAGACCGTCGTGTCTTTGAGCAAAGAGCTGTGAACTTGGAATCAGCGAAAGTGTATGTTGCTCCGCGTAATGAAATAGAAGCACAACTTGTGACTATTTGGGCTGAAATCCTAGATGTTGAGCCACAGAAGTTAGGTATCAATGATAGCTTCTTTGAACTCGGTGGACATTCACTGAAAGTCGCGCAAGTTATGTCTCGGATTCGTCGTCATTTTGACGTAGAGCTAACGATAAAGTCACTGTTTGAGCAGCCGACGATTGCTCAGTTTGCGGCGTTAATTGATGACACTGAAAACGGCTCGTTGATGCCGCTGTCACCTGTAGCGAGAAGTGAAGCCTCATATGCTCTGAGTTTTGCTCAGGAGAGATTATGGTTTA
This sequence comes from Pseudoalteromonas sp. SANK 73390, assembly GCF_054966645.1. Classification (NCBI taxonomy): domain Bacteria; kingdom Pseudomonadati; phylum Pseudomonadota; class Gammaproteobacteria; order Alteromonadales; family Pseudoalteromonadaceae; genus Pseudoalteromonas; species Pseudoalteromonas sp. SANK 73390. The sequence continues at coordinate 22,410 of NZ_ARPN01000130.1, read as the reverse complement.
TCGATCAGTTTGAACCAAACTCTGCTGCTTATAATATTCCAGGAGCGATGACTATAAGCGGTGAGCTAGATGTTGCGCAATTAGATCAGGCATTCAATATTATGATTGAACGTCATGAAAACCTGCGTACGGTTTTCCCATGTATAGATAGTCAGGCTCAACTAGTAATTCTAGATAAGCTAGAGTTCGCATTAGAGCAGGTTGACTTAACTTATTACGACAGCTCCGATGCTCGCAATCAAAAAGCCCAAATATTGTGTCAAAATGAAGCTGCTAGAGCGTTTGACCTTGCTAATGGCCCTTTGATCAGAGGCAAGCTGCTTCAACTGTCTGAACAACAGCATATTCTGATAGTAACTATGCACCATATTATCACCGATGCTTGGTCAGTGAGCATCATAATCAATGAGCTAAGTGCTATCATTCAAGACTTACAAGAAGGCAAAATGCCTCAGTTGCCTCAATTGCCTATTCAGTACTTAGATTACAGCGTGTGGGAAAGGCAGCAGATGGATAAGCCAGGCTTCCTTGCTGAGCAATTGACTTATTGGCAAGACAAGCTGTCTGGTTTGCCAGATTGTCTAGACCTTATGACAGACTTCCCAAGACCAAGCACGCAAAGCACCGCAGGTGCAAGCTTGAACTTTAGCTTTGATAGGCAGCTTACGGATAGTCTTAAGCAGCTAGCAGAAGAACAAGGTGCTACCTTTTACATGACCTTGTTGGCGGCCTTTAATGCTCAGCTTTATCGTTACACCGGTCAGCAAGACATTTGTTTAGGTAGTTCTATTGCTAATCGTCAATACGAAGAGGTTGAAGGGCTGATTGGCATGTTTGTAAATACCTTAGCGTTGCGTAATCAGGTGGCAGGTGAGGCATCATTTACCTCTTTGCTGCAGCAGGTAAAAACAACGTGTTTAGAGGCTTATAAACATCAAGATACGCCTTTTGAGAAAATTGTAGACTTAATACAGCCGGTTCGTAATATGGCGATTAGCCCACTGTTCCAAGTTATGCTTGTTTTGCAGAACACGCCAAAGGGAGCAACCGCGAGTAACATTCAGCCGTACCCGTTACAAAGCAAAGTCAGTAAGTTTGATATGACTATCACATTTACAGAAACAGCTGACGGGTTATCTGGTGAAATAGTTTACGCGACATCGTTGTTTAAACACGACACGATAGCGCGCTTGTCGAAGCACTTCACAACTTTGTGTCAAAGTATCACGACAAGCCCTGATACGAGTGTTAATCAATTAGACTATATTGATGCTGCACAGCGACAGCAGTTGTTGATAGAACATAACCAAACACAAGCCAACTATGTGCAAGATCAGTGTATTCACCAGTTGTTTGTACAACAAGTTGCCGCAAACCCAGATAAGATTGCAATCGAAGAAGCCGTATTATCTGGTGGGTCGAAGCAACTGACGTTCCAACAGCTATCGGATCACAGTTATGAATTGGCGTTATATCTGCAATTACAAGGCGTACGACCAGACAGCTTAGTTGGGCTGTGTGTGGGGCGTTCGTTAAGTATGATGGTCGGGATATTGGGTATATTCCAAGCGGGTGGTGCGTATGTGCCATTAGACCCAGATTATCCAGAAGATAGACTGAGCTATATGCTTGAAGATAGCCAGGCTGAGATAGTTATCACGCAAGCGGGTTTTGTGGACAAAGTACGTCAACTGGTGTCGTCACAGACATTGGTGATTGTATTAGACGAACAAGGACAACTGGCCCCTGAGTGCTTAGAGACATTAAACAGTACCAGGTTAGATCTACAAACAGATGTTAAGCCAAACAACCTAGCTTATGTTATCTATACCTCAGGCTCTACAGGCAAGCCAAAAGGGGTGATGGTAGAGCACCGCATGGTTGTTGATTATTGTTACTCAGTTATCGATAAAATGGACTTAACACGCTGTGAAACATTCGGTTCAGTGTCTACCTTCTCGTCAGACTTAGGAAACATCTCGTTATTTGTACCATTGATGTTTAGTAAGACATTACATGTGTTCTCAAATGACTTTGTAAACAACCCGATAGAGCTACATAAATACATAGCAGCTCACCCGATAGAGTGTATGAAGATCACACCGTCACACTTTGACATGTTTATGGTGTCAGAGCAGGAGATACTTAGAGTATCGAAGGTACTGATTTTTGCGGGTGAACCACTAACAAAGCCAATGGTGGAGCTAGTAAATAACCTGAATCCACAGTGTGAAGTGTATAACAACTATGGACCGACGGAGACCACAATCTCGAAACTATCCACATCAGCGTTAGTAGGTAGTGAGCTTAGTGTTATTCCCCTGGGTAAACCATTGAATAATGCCAAAGTTTATATTTTGGATGAGCACCAACAAGTGCAGCCAATAGGGGTACCGGGAGAGCTTTATATCGCAGGTCACGGTGTGGCACGAGGATATTTAAATCAGCCAGAACTGAGTGAAGAGAAGTTTATGCAAAACCCATTTGTTGATGGGGAACGCATGTACAGAACGGGTGATAAGGTACGCTGGCTAGCGGATGGCAACATTGAGTTCTTAGGACGTGTTGACACGCAAATTAAGATCCGAGGGTTCCGTATTGAGCCTGCGGAAATAGAAGCATGTTTTAACCGGCATCCAGACATTAAAGAGAGTATCGTTGTCGCGCAAGGCCAGGGAGGTAGCAAGAAGCTAGTCGCATTTTATGTTGCCGTTGATAGCAGTGAAAGCCATCTAGTAGAGCTTGATAAAGAGGTGCTATTACGATGGCTTGAGCAGAGCCTACCAGATTATATGGTGCCAGTTGCGTACACCAGCTTACTGACTATACCTTTGACAGCGAATGGTAAAACGAACCGCTTGGCGCTAGAGAGTATGGAGGCTAATATTTCATCGAGCCAGGATTACATTGCGCCACGCAATGAAATAGAGCAACAGTTGGTTTCAATTTGGGCAGATGTATTGGAAATTGAAGCTGCCAGCATAGGCATCTACGATAACTTCTTTGAGCTGGGTGGACACTCATTGCTGGCTACATTGCTAATTTCTCGTATTCGTACTCATTTTGACATTGATGTGCCGCTCAAAGCACTTCTTGAACAAGTAAGTATTGCTGGCTTTGCAGAGTTAGTGGCTGAGGCTGAGAGTAATAAAGTTCCGCCTATTCTTCCAGAGAGTAGAGTGCTTGAGAATGGTGATGCAATCACATCATTCCCATTGAGTTTCTCTCAGGAGCGACTGTGGTTTGTAAATCAATTTGCACCAAATAGCGCTGTTTATAATGTGCCAAATGCGGTGCTTATTGAAGGCGAGCTTGAAATACAGCATTTGGAGCAGGCATTCAATTTAATTATCTCACGTCACGAAAGCTTGAGAACGGTTTTTCCGGATGAAGATGGTGTGGCACAGCAAGTTGTGCTTGCAGAGCTTAAATTCTCATTGACCGTTACTGACCTGAGTCACTGCGTAGACAGTGAAACTCGTCATGAAAAAGCGAAACAGCTATGTCAACAGGAAGCTGAAGCACCCTTTAACTTGGCGAGCGGCCCGCTCTTTAGAGGAAAACTACTGAAGTTGTCGGATGACGAGCATATTCTTGTATTGATTATGCATCACATCATTACAGATGGCTGGTCTACGGGTGTCATGATTAAGGAATTTAGCCAGATCATGGAATGCTTACAACAAGGTAGAAGCCCTGAGCTACCACCGTTACCTATCCAATATTTAGATTATGGTATTTGGCAGAGGAGGTTGCTGCAAGAAGGTGGGTTACTAGAGAAGCAATTAGCTTACTGGCAAGATAAATTGATGGGTGTCCCTGAGATGCTTGATCTGGCTACAGATTACCCTCGACCAAGTGTTCAGATTTCTGCGGGTACACGACACACCTTCGATTTAGATGCGCAGTTGACGGCGGATTTGAAAGATCTCGCCGAGCAGCAAGGGTGTACGTTGTACATGATGTTACTAGCTGCATTTAATACATTGCTATATCGCTATACTGGGCAAGATGATATTTGTCTTGGTAGCCCGATTGCAAACCGACAATATGCAGAGACACAAAATCTAATCGGCATGTTTGTTAACCATATTGCGCTGAGAAGCCAAATTGATGGTAAGGCTTCGTTCAACTCGCTACTCGCTCAGGTGAAAAGCACATGTTTAGAAGCTTATGAAAATCAAGACAGTCCGTTTGAGAGAGTTGTTGATTTAGTACAGCCTGAACGAAATACCAGTGTGAGTGCGTTATTCCAGATAGTGTTTATATTGCAAAACGTGCCTATGGAGTCGCTCGATCAAAGCATTCGTTCGTACCCATTGGAGTATAACTTCAGTAAATTTGATCAGGTGGTGAGTTTCATTGAAACTCCGAATGGGCTGAGAGGGGTTATTGAATACAAAACTGCACTTTATAAGGCTGAGACTATCGAGCGTATCGGTACTCATTTTGTTTCTTTATGTCGTGCTATAACTCAAGCACCACAAAAGCGAATAAATGAGTTTGACTATATTGATGCTGCACAGCGACAGCAGTTGTTGGTAGAACATAACCAAACACAAGCCAACTATGTGCAAGATCAGTGTATTCACCAGTTGTTTGCACAACAAGTTGCCGCAAACCCAGATAAGATTGCAATCGAAGAAGCTGTATTATCTGGTGGGTCGAAGCAACTGACGTTCCAACAGCTATCGGATCACAGTTATGAGTTGGCGTTATATCTGCAATTACAAGGCGTACGACCAGACAGCTTAGTTGGGCTGTGTGTGGGGCGTTCGTTAAGTATGATGGTCGGGATACTGGGTATATTCCAAGCGGGTGGTGCGTATGTGCCATTAGACCCAGATTATCCAGAAGATAGACTGAGCTATATGCTTGAAGATAGCCAGGCTGAGATAGTTATCACGCAAGCGGGTTTTGTGGACAAAGTACGTCAACTGGTGTCGTCACAGACATTGGTGATTGTATTAGACGAACAAGGACAACTGGCCCCTGAGTGCTTAAAGACATTAAACAGTACCAGGTTAGATCTACAAACAGATGTTAAGCCAAACAACCTAGCTTATGTTATCTATACCTCAGGCTCTACAGGCAAGCCAAAAGGGGTGATGGTAGAGCACCGCATGGTTGTTGATTATTGTTACTCAGTTGTCGATAAAATGGACTTAACACGCTGTGAAACATTTGGTTCAGTGTCTACCTTCTCGTCAGACTTAGGAAACATCTCGTTATTTGTACCATTGATGTTTAGTAAGACATTACATGTGTTCTCAAATGACTTTGTAAACAACCCGATAGAGCTACATAAATACATAGCAGCTCACCCGATAGAGTGTATGAAGATCACACCGTCACACTTTGACATGTTTATGGTGTCAGAGCAGGAGATACTTAGAGTATCGAAGGTACTGATTTTTGCGGGTGAACCACTAACAAAGCCAATGGTGGAGCTAGTAAATAACCTGAATCCACAGTGTGAAGTGTATAACAACTATGGACCGACGGAGACCACAATCTCGAAACTATCCACATCAGCGTTAATAGGTAGTGAGCTTAGTGTTATTCCACTGGGTAAACCATTGAGTAATGCCAAAGTTTATATTTTGGATGAACACCAACAGGTGCAGCCAATAGGGGTACCGGGAGAGCTTTATATCGCAGGTTACGGTGTGGCTCGAGGATATTTAAATCAGTCAGAACTGAGTGAAGAGAAGTTTATGCAAAACCCATTTGTTGATGGGGAACGCATGTACAGAACGGGTGATAAGGTACGCTGGCTAGCGGATGGCAACATTGAGTTCTTAGGACGTGTTGACACGCAAATTAAGATCCGAGGGTTCCGTATTGAGCCTAGCGAGATAGAAGAGCGTTTGAATCAGCATGCACAGGTTAAAGAAAGCGTAGTGGTTGCACAAGGCGACGGAGCGAATAAACAATTGTTCGCTTTTTACACGGTGCAAGAGTCAAACGACAGTACGTCTAGCAACGAGGCTTTTAAACCGCATCTATTAAAAACATTGCCAGAGTACATGCTTCCAGCAACATTTGTTTGTTTGCAAGAGATACCATTGACGTTAAACGGTAAGGTTAATCGCTTGGCGTTGGAAAGAATGGATGTAACGCTGGAGTCCAGTGAAAGCTATGCTGCTCCGGGCAATGAGATGGAACAGATATTAGTTGATATTTGGGCTGAAATTTTAGAGCTGAACCCAGAGAAAATAGGTGTCAATGATAGCTTCTTTGAACTAGGTGGGCACTCGCTACTCGCCGTGTTGTTAGTGTCTAAAGTCGCTCAGAATCTCGATCTTGATTTACCTCTACATATACTTTTTGACTCCCCAACTGTGAGTGATATTGCACAAGAGCTGATGGCAGCTCAAGGTCACTTGCAAGACTCGGAAGATGAAGGATTTGATGAGTGTGAATTCGAAGAAGGCACTTTATAGCAACTTTTAAAAGTCAGTTCCTATCCGCTCAATGAAGATAGGAACATATAAAAGGAATAATAATGACCGACTTATCAATAGGAAATATTGGATTTGGTAATGACGACAACCTCTTAATATGTGACTCGTTTAGTGGGTGTGTTGTCAGCAATAAAGGAGAGGCAATCGACGTCGGTAGTTTTATGTCCAGAGACGTTGCATTTGATAGTAAATATTACGTACTTGCAGATTCATGTTTGCAGATACGTGCTTACCGTCGCTATATCCCTGGATATGTTCATTGCTATGAAACAAGGACATGGAACAAAGTAGCTGAAATAAGTACTCCGGCCACCCCTACTGTAATCCGAGAAATGGCTGGGCAGAACCAATCACTGTCCAATTTTGTGACAAGGCAACGAGTTTACAACCTAGATGGTACCGCACTAGCTAATAACGGTTGTCCACAACTAAACGTATAAAAAGAGTTTTAACTTACCGTCGTAAGATGGTTGTAAGGAGTAGAATATGTCAGTAGTAACAGATGTTTATTGTAAACAAGCCAATTCACCATTTTTAGTCGAAAGACAGCCCAATGACAGTAGTAATGGACAAGATGTATTTAGCGAACTACTTGAGTGGAAGAATAACAACTTAGATCTACTGCAGGAGAAGTTACTGACCCATGGAGCAGTTTTGTTTCGCAATTTCGACATCGACACAGTATTGCGGTTTGATAAGTTTCTAGAGCATTTTAAAGAAGCTTCCTTATTAGATTATGTCGGTGGAAATTCGCCTAGAACGAAAATGTCTAAGGGCATTTATACCTCTACAGAGTATGCTGCTGACCAGTTTATTTCATTGCATAATGAACTGTCCTATGCCGAACAATGGCCTTCACAACTGTTTTTCTGTTGTATTACTCCTCCTAATGCAGATGGCAATACTCTGATTGCTGATGGTCGTAAAGTGCTTCAATTACTCGACCCTGCGATCATAGATTTATTTGAAACACGAAAAGTGATGTACATAAGGAATCTTCATGGCGGCAAGGGTCTAGGGCCTTCATGGCAAGATACTTTTGAATCGACGGATCGTGACGAAGTGACTGAGATTTGTAAAAAATCTAATGTTGATTTTCGTTGGGATAGCAATGGTAACTTGAGGACAACCCAGATTGGTTCTGGTATTGAAGTGCATCCAGTCACAAAAGAAAAAGTCTGGTTTAATCAGGCGGACCAGTTTCACCCTTCTAACCACCCCAAACGATTTTATGAAGCACTCATGCATATGTATGAAGGAAAGCTTGAGAACTGCCCGACACATGCTTGTTTTGGTGACGAGAGTCCCATCGAAGATAAGATACTAGAGCAAGTGAGAGAAGCCTTTAATGCTCAAACTATTTACTTTCCTTGGCAACAAGGTGATGTGTTGCTGATAGACAATATGTTGATGTCTCATGGGCGTGCGGCCTACTCAGGGCCAAGAAAAATTTTGGTGGCTATGTCGTAGCGATACAACAAAGGCAACTTATTGATATTGAATACGGTATTCTACTTTTCAGTATAGTGGAGAAATCTCTATCAGTATCGGGCACATCTATTGTAGGATGTGTTTTTTGCAATAAAGTTGTCAAATTGTTAATTGGTAAATTTAGGCTTAGATAATTGTGGTAAAACGTTATGTTTAAAGGATGAAAGATCCCTTATCTAAGCCTTAGATTAAAAAATAAAAATACGAAATCGGTTAGTTGGAAGGAGTATCTGCATGACCATAGCTAAACTAATTAATGAGGTTAGTGCAAAGGGCATTAAATTATGGGAACAAGATGGGCAACTGAAGTTTAAAGCTGCGAAAGGAGCTTGGACAGACGAGATCCGCAATAAAGTCATTGCAAATAAAGAAGAAATAATTGCGTTTTTATCCAGAGTTTCCAAAGCAAGTGAGATCCCCGCAATTAAAAAGGTGGATAGAACTGATGCAGAAGGCGAAAAAATCACTGCATTCCCCTTGAGCTTTTCTCAGCAGCGGCTGTGGTTTATTGATCAACTTGACCCCCATACAGCAAATTACAATATTCCTAAAGTGGTTCGTATTTCAGGTGAACTGAATGTTCAACACCTCGAACAGGCATTTAATCTGATCATTGCTCGTCATGAGAACCTGCGAACAACATTCCCAAAAGTGAACAGTGAAGCTCGCCAAGTTATTGCTGATGAGTTTCATTTAAAACTTGAATGTACTGATCTTAGCCAGTGTGAAAATGAACAAGAACGTTACCAAAAATCTCGACAGCTTTGTAAGTTGGAAGCTCGTACCCCTTTTGATTTAGCAAGTGGTCCATTAATTAGAAGTAAGCTACTGAAACTTGCTGAGCACGAACACATTTTGATGCTTACTTTGCATCATATCATCAGCGACGGCTGGTCAATGGGTGTTATCGTCAAAGAATTTGGCTTGATCATGACATGTTTGCAGCAAGGCAAAAAACCAGCGCTACCCCCTCTACCTATTCAGTATCTAGATTATAGTATATGGCAACGTCAGCTGCTTGAAGAGCAAGGGTTATTAGAGCAACAACTTGCCTATTGGAAAGAGAAGCTGGCTGGTGTACCAGAGAGTTTGAATTTGATGACGGATTACCCAAGACCCGCTGTTCAAGATTTTACTGGTGCAAATCACAAGTTCAAAATAGAGGCAAAATTAACCGCTGAGCTTAAGGCTTTATCCGAGCAACAAGGCTGCTCTTTGTTTATGACATTATTGGCTGCTTTTAAAGCTGTGTTATATCGCTATACAGGTCAGCAGGACATTTGTTTGGGTAGTCCAATTGCAAACCGTCAATATGAAGGGACAGAAGGATTAATTGGCTTGTTTATCAATACACTTGCGTTACGTAGCCAAGTCGATGGTAATGAGTCATTTAGTAGGCTTTTAGCGCAGGTTAAACAAACCTGTTTGGAAGCATACAAGCATCAGGATACGCCTTTTGATAAGGTGGTAGATTTAGTGCAGCCACAGCGTAGCTTAGCCGTTGATCCTATATTTCAAATCATGATGGTACTGCAAAACTCGCCAATGCAGGTTCCAGCAAATAATATCCAGCACTACCCACTAGAAAGTACAACGAGCAAATTTGATCTTGATATTGTGTTTAATGAAACCGCTAGCGGTTTAGACGCGATTATTGAATATAGAACATCACTCTATAAACCAGAAACTATTGAGCGTTTGAGTCAGCATTTGATTGCCTTATGCAAGGCTGTTGTTGTGGCGCCTGATGCTAATATTGATGAGCTGACGATTTTGGACGAAGCGGAAAAACATCGTCTAGTGTATGAATTTAATAACACTCAGACTTACTATCCAGAACATCAATGCATTCATCAATTATTTGCACAACAGGTTTCGGCGACCCCTGATAATATTGCGATTCGTTATAAAGACGAGGTATTAAGTTATCAACAGCTCTATGACAGAAGTTGTGAACTGGCCTTATACCTGCAAGATCAGGGTGTTCAACCGGATACTCTTGTGGGCTTATGCTTTGATAGATCGGTAGAAATGTTAGTGGGGCTACTTGGGATATTGCAAGCAGGAGGAGCCTATGTACCTCTTGATCCTGATTACCCTGAAGACCGACTAAACTTTATGGTAAGAGATAGCCAAACAAGCATCGTCCTGACACAGGAGAAATTAGCAGCGAAGCTCGCGGCTATGGTGGGTGAAAAGACCAAACTCATAGTGTTAGACCAATCAGAAAGTGCGCTCAGCGATAGAGTCAAGGAATTGACAGAGCTGCAAGTTAGCCTACGCCAAGATGTAGAGCCGCATAATTTGGCCTACATGATTTACACTTCGGGTTCAACAGGGCAACCAAAAGGTGTAATGGTTGAACATCGTAGCTTGGTTAATCATAACCATTATACCAAGAGTAAGTACCAAGTCACTCAGAGCGACAAACAGTTATTATTTTCAACGATGAGTTTCGACTTATTCGTAGAAGAAGTGTTTGTTATTTTAAATAGCGGTGCGCAACTATTCATTGAGCAAAAAGAGGAGCTACTGACACTCCCTTATTTTCAAGCGCTTCTAGATAAACATAGCATTACAATGCTGAACGTGCCTACTGCTTTTTTTCACCAATTGGTATCAGCTAAAACGCCTTTACATGATGTAAAAAGGGTTATTATTGGTGGAGAAAAATTGGAGTTTTCACAGGCGAAAGCATTTATTCAGCAGTACCCTGATACGACCCTGTTTAATACCTATGGTCCGACAGAAACCACGATTATTAGCACGGTGAGTTGTGTTACAGCTGAGGTGCTAGCGCAACGCCATATCATTCCAATTGGCTTTCCAATTAGTAATACACAGCTTTATGTGTTGGATAAAACCAAAAATATTGTGCCTGTAAGTGTGCCCGGAGAATTACATATCGCGGGAGATGGTCTGGCAAGAGGTTATTACAATCGCCCAGCTTTAACGCAAGAACGGTTTGTCGCGAATCCATTTTGCCAAAATACACGTATGTATCAAACTGGCGATTTAGTCCGTTGGCTGAGTGATGGAAGTATTGAATATTTGGGCCGAATTGACAATCAGGTCAAAATTAGAGGGTTTCGCATAGAGACAGGTGAAATTGAAGCGAAGCTCAATCAGGTAGCCCAAATAAAAGATGCTGTAGTTGTAGCGCGAGGTCAAGACAGTGATAAGACACTCATCGCTTATTATATAATAGCTCATGTGCAAGGCGAACAGCCCTTTGAACTTGATAACAATGATGTGAAAGTTGCACTGCAAAAGATGCTACCTGATTACATGTTACCTCACGCGTTTGTCAGGCTAAAAGAGATGCCCTTGACCCCAAGTGGTAAGGTTGACCGTCGTGCACTGGAAGCAATGGATGTAAGTTTTGAAGCAAAAAATGAGCGTGTAGCACCCTGTAGTGAGACAGAAAAACGTTTGGCGGCTATCTGGGCACAAGTGCTCAACTTGGATATTGATAAAGTTGGTATTAAAGACAACTTTTTTGAGCTCGGTGGTGATTCGATCAAGACCATCCAGGTCGTTTCCAAAGCTCTAGAATATGGTATTCACTTTGATGTACGAGATATGTTTAACTACCAGTCCATCTGTGAGCTACTCGCCAATTGCAATACCTCAAAAGCTCGAAACATCATCAAAGAGCAAGGTTTGCTAAACTCAGAAGTGGCTTTAAGTCCGATTCAGTCTTACTTTTTCAAACACACACAGACTGATATACACCACTTTAATCAGTCTGTGGTGTTAGCACTACACTTGAATTTATCAACTGAATCTTTGTATAAGCTTGCTGAGTCCTTGTTAAAGCATCATGATGCATTACGGTTCAGATACGTGCAAACAGAGAATGGTTGGCAGCAATACTACAGTGACGTTGCTGATGAAAATAGCATTCTATCAACAATTCATCGCTATGAATTTGAAACAGATGATGAAACACAACAGCTAGAGTTTATTGCGCAAACATGTGACCAATGGCAAAGTCGCTTAGATTTGCAATCGGGTCCAATGATGCGTTGGATTTACTTCAGTGGGGCAAGTGCTAGCCACGATAAGTTAGCGATTATAATCCACCATCTCGCGATCGACGGAGTATCTTGGCGTATTCTCCTCGAAGACCTTAATAAATTGCTCGGTCAGCATATGGCGGGCCAATCGTTGAGCTTACCTCAAAAAAGAAGTTCATACCGTAATTGGGTTGATTCCTTAGCAGCATATAAAGACACTGAGCAAGGTCAGCAAGACCTAGATTTTTGGCTGACCCAAAGCAAAGAGATTGAAGGTGCGTGTGGCACGTTTGATGACAATTTCGATGAGTATGAAAATGGTGGCTATCGGAATCAAGACCTTCAGTATAAAAAAGTGAAGTTGTCAAAAGTCGATACCAAAAAGTTGTTAAAACACTGTAATCAAGCTTATGGCACTGGCATAAATGACTTATTACTGAGTGCTTTGCTATTAAGCTACTGCCAGCTTACAGGTAAGAAAACACTGACCCTAGATTTAGAAGGGCATGGGCGGGAACAGCTGGATGCAGCGATTGATACGACAAGAACTCTAGGTTGGTTTACGAGTATCTATCCGGTCAATCTAACATTATCAGATCCAGGGAATATAGGGCTTTGTATAAAAGAAATAAAAACGGTACTACACTCAATTCCAAATAAGGGGGTAGGGTACTCAATATTCCGATATCTAAATCAACATGAAGCTTTCGTAAACCTTCCAAAATCTCCGGTGAGTTTTAACTTTCTTGGAGACTTTCAATCGAATGACACAAATGCCGATAGCGGCTACTTCTCTTTATGTAATGCCTCATCTGGAAGTACCGTATCGCCACATCAGGAGGTTGATAACCTATTCACTATTAATGGAGTGGTGGCTTTTGAGCAATTATCTTTTACTTTTAGATACCCCAAGAAGTGGCAACATCATCCTTTAAGTCAATGGCAAGCTCAATATGTTGAGGTACTAGAAGCATTGATTGAACATTGCTGTGATTCACCTAGGTTGGGTTATACGCCTGATGATTTTCCATTGCTATCAGCCTCATTACCACAGCTTGATTCTTTAGTGGATAGCTTGGCTAAGAAGAGTAATATTCACTCTGACAACCTTCAGGATATGTATCCTCTAACACCATTACAGTCGGGAATACTTTTTGAGACTCAGTTTGCACGGACTGAAAACAACAACGGTATGTACCTAACGCAATCCGCTATAGGGATAAATGGTCACGCTGATAAGCTTATCCTAAGTAAGGTTTGGCAGTTGATTGTTGATCACTACGATGTGTTAAGAATGCAAGTTAGCACGGATCATTTCGCAATGACGAATATGGGCATTCAGGTGATTTTAAAGCATGTAGATACTGAAATTGCATGTATAGATTGGTCAGATAAATCAGATACTGAACTCAAAGCGAGCTGTATACACTGGATACAGCAAAACAAGCGGTCAGGCATTAGTTTTGATGGTGGTCCGCTGGCGCGTATGCATCTATTTGAGGGGAAAACATCAAGCTATTTGGTGTTGGAGTTACATCATATTGTAATGGATGGTTGGTCTCAAGGTGTGGTTCTGTCAAACATGTTTAAATTATATCAGGCAATGGTAGGGAAGCAGCAGTATATACTACCGACCACACCTAGTTATGCGGTATACGTTCGTAAGCTATTAAGCCGAAATTTAGATGAAGAATCTAATTGGTGGCAGCAGTACTTGCAACATCATGAAGACAAAACTCCGTTACCTATGGCATTGGTGTCAACGGCTCAGAGTGTGGCAAAAGATGTATTTGAACAAGCTACTTTGGTGTTTTCTGCGCACGATACCCTCAAATTGGAACAATTGCTTAAAAAGTACAGGTTGACGACGAATACCGTGCTGCAATTCATTTGGGGTTTATTACTTCACCTTCATAGTGGAAATACCGCAGTCACTTTCGGTAGTGTGAGTTCAGGGCGTACGAGTTTACTTGATGTGGAGCACAGCGAACAGCTCGTTGGTCTTTGTATCAATACTACCCCAACCTGTGTGCAATTTGACGCACAGTTAAGTCTTTTAGAACACTTACAGCAGATGCATCGCAGGGAGTCTGAAAAGCTAAACTATGAAACAACGTCGCTTACCTATATACAGACGCTCTTGTCTAAACGTTCAAACGGTCGATTGAACAGCAATCAAGACTTTATTCAGACACTATTTGTGTATGAAAACTATCCAGTAGAGAAGATCTCAGAAGCTGATAGTCTTATTAATGACTTTATTGGTTATGAAGCACCAAATTATCCTCTTACGATTGCTGGTAAACCAAAGGCAACGTTAGAAGTCGCATTTACTTGGGATTGTCATTTCTACAATGAAAAGGTCATCACGACACTGATGGATCAATTTAAAACGTTGACCGAGCAGTTACTTAGTAACCCAGAGCAGAGTATCAATACGGTGAGCTTAATTGGCGATGTGCAAAAGCAATTACTACTTTGCTATGGAGAGCAACGCGTGCACTTCCCTGAAACGGACTGTATTGTTGATCAGTTTAAGGAACAGGTTGCGCTTCACCCAGATAGGGTTGCTGTTGTATGGCAAAATGAATCGCTTAGCTATCAGCAACTTTATGATAAAAGTTATGCGTTAGCGATATATTTACAGTCGCAGGGCGTGAAACCTGACACATTAGTTGGGCTGTACGTTGATAGATCTCTGGATATGCTTGTTGGCATCGTTGGTATTTTACTGTCAGGTGGCGCTTACGTACCGATGGATCCTGCCAACCCATATGAGCGAATTGCACACATATTGCAAGACAGTCAAGCAAAAATAGTGCTCACGAGCAGTACTCTAAAAGATCAGTTGAGTAATCTGGTCGAACGTGACACTCAGTTACTGGCGCTAGACACCCAATGGTCACAAGTAAGCGACTGCGCTACAGTGGTACACAATGAAGGAGGCTGTCTTAATCAAGAGGTTAAGCCTAATCATTTAGCTTATGTAATCTATACCTCAGGTAGTACAGGCAAGCCAAAGGGGGTAATGGTAACCCATCAAAATGTACGTCGTTTATTTACTAGCACGCAGGACAACTTTAAGTTCTCAGCGGACGATACATGGACCCTGTTCCACTCTTACGCATTTGATTTCTCGGTATGGGAAATTTGGGGAGCATTGTTCTACGGTGGCAAATTGGTAATTGTACCGTCGGATGTAGCGCGCTCTTCAGAGGAGTTCTATCGCTTAGTTGTACAGCAAAAGGTTACGGTTCTCAATCAAACTCCAAGTGCCTTCAAAGAGTTCATCAATGCTGATATTGAGAATAATGCCAAATTATCATTACGCTATGTGGTGTTCGGTGGTGAAGCATTGAACTTAGCTTCATTATCTCCTTGGTTAGCGAGGCACTCAGATGCAAGTCCTGAGCTAATTAATATGTATGGTATTACAGAAACGACCGTGCACGTGACATACAGAAGAATTTTGCAAAATGATGTTGAACACAGATATTCAAACAGCGTTATTGGCAGACCACTCAGTGACCTAGGGGTTGCGATTTTAGATCATCGTGGAGAACTTGCTCCGATAGGTGTTCCTGGAGAGTTGTATGTTTGGGGGGCAGGGGTTGCGAGAGGTTATCTGAATCGCCCTGAATTAACCAAAGAGCGCTTTATACCTAACCCATTTGTGAAAAAGTTATCAAGTGTACAGTCCAATATGTATAGAACAGGAGATCTGGCCTGTTGGCTTGAGGATGGGTCGTTAGATTATCTAGGCCGAATCGACACACAGGTGAAAATCCGCGGATTCCGTATTGAGCTTGGAGAGGTAGAGGCGCAAATCAATCGACATCCAAACACTAAAGATAGTGCGGTACTGGTGAAAGAACACAATGGTAGCAAGCATTTGGTTGCATACTATGTGACTGAAAATCAATTGGAGAGAGACCAAGATATATATCAAGAAGCACTAAAAGAACTGCTTGAGCAAAGCATACCTACCTATATGCAGCCTTCGGTGTTTATTGAAGTCGAGGCTATTCCGTTGACTATCAATGGCAAAGTTGACCGACGCAAACTCGCACTTATCGATGTTACGTTTGGATCAAGTCAGAACTATGTTGCACCACGTAACGAAATGGAACGCCAATTGGTTTCGATATGGGCGGAGGTACTGAGTCTTAGTACCACTGAAATAGGAGTCAATGATAACTTTTTTGAGCTAGGAGGCCATTCATTATTGGCAACTAAACTAGTTTCAAAAATTCGTAATCAGCTACATATAGATGTGCCGATGAGAGCTTTATTTAGTGCCACTTCGCTTGTGGATGTATCTGAGTTACTTACAGCAATTAACGGACAAAATGACGTATCTGATGCGGATACACAACAAGAAGAAGATTTCGAGGAGCTTTCAATATGACCGTTTTTACATTATTTAATCAACTCAAGGCTAAAGGTATAGAGTTAAGTGAAAAAGACGGAGAGTTAAAAATAAAGGCTCCTAAGGGTGCTCTGACGGCGCAACTGCGTGATGAACTGGTGAATAACAAAGCTGAGATGATCGCATTTTTACAAGAAATAACAGCAATGCGTCAGTTTTCTCCCATTCTTCCTAGTACGCGCTCAGCTGAAGTCACCAATTATTTTCCAGTCTCTTTTGGTCAAAAGAGGCTGTGGGTGATTGATAATATGAAAGGCAGCTCAGCAGAATACAATATAGCTGCTGTACTTAATATCAAAGGACAGTTTGATGCTCAGCTGATGGAAAAAGTCTTTACCACCTTGATAGAACGTCATGAAGTGCTAAGGACCACATATACAGAGCTTGATGACGAGGTTATGCAATGTATTCGCCCGATGTCTCAGGTTGACTTTTCAATTGCGCTTGTGGATATGCAACATTTAAGCGAGGATGCACAAACGCTGGCTGTGGAAGAAAAAATTGAAGCGGATATCAGCACATCCTTTGATTTATCAAATGATGTGCTGCTGCGTGTGAGCTACTTATGTACGGGTGATAAAGCAGGTGTATTGATATTTAATATGCACCACATTGCTTCAGATGGCTGGTCAATGAAAATACTGACCAAAGAATGCTTTGCACTGTACGAGGCATTTAGTCAGAACCAAGCAAATCCGTTACCTGCGTTAGATATTCAATATGCGGACTATGCTCGGTGGCAAAAAGCCAATTTATCGGTTGAGGCACTGGAAAAGCAGTTATCATATTGGGAGAGCCAGTTAGCAGGTGCTCCTGCATTACATAGTTTACCTTTGAGTCACCCAAGGCCACAGGTTAAACAATATAAAGGGGCCCAAGTTACAGGCCAATTACCTGCAACGGTGAGCCGGCAGTTGGCGATATTGGCGAAGCAATATCAGCTTACTCCATTTATGTTGTTACATGGTGCGTTGTCCTTGTTGTTATCAAGATATAGCAACAATGCAGACGTGGTGATAGGCACACCAGTAGCAAACAGGCTGCAAGATGAGCTTGCACCGTTGATTGGCTTTTTTGTTAACACCTTGGTGCTTAGAGCCAATACTCAGCATGACACATTGACGGATTATTTTGCTCATATTAGAGAGGTGAATTTAACCGCGCAAGCTAATCAAGATATGCCATTTGAGCAATTGGTTGATAGGTTGCGTGTGGCCAGAAGTGTAAGTCATACGCCTGTGTTCCAAATCACTCTGAATTTAAGCACGGATTATGGTGTTGATAGTCGTATTACTGATTGTATGACACTGGCTGGATTAGACATCACACGCCATGGGTCAAAGGCAGTGCAAGCCAAGTTTGATTTAGATTTTGATGTAAACTGGCACAACGAGGGCTTAGACATAACATGGACCTACGATGTGAGCCTGTTTGACGAGGCAAGCGTTGTGAATATGAATGAGCATTTATGTTGTTTGCTCGCACAGCTCAGTAAAGTAACTGAAGGTACTATAGCACCACATAGTTTAGCTATACTCTCTGAACAGGAAAAGCAGCACTTGGTTTATGGCTTAAATGACACGGCTATGGACTATCCAAAAGGCAAATGTATTCATGAGTTATTTGAACAACAGGCTCAAGCTCATCCTGACAAGGTTGCGGTGGTATTTGGTAGTGAGCAGTTAACCTACGCAGAGTTAAATAGTAAAGGTAATCAGTTAGCCCATTATTTAATACATACGCAAGGTGTAAAACCTGACACCTTAGTGGGTCTGTGTATCGAACGCTCAATTGAAATGGTAATCGGTGTATTGGGAATCCTCAAAGCCGGTGGAGCGTATGTGCCGTTAGACCCGAAATATCCACAAGAAAGGTTGCACCATATCATTATCGACTCTGGAGTTAAGGTGGTTTTGGCGCAGTCACACACTTGTTTAGAAAATAGCATCTGCAGTTGGGTTGAAGTAGATGGAATAGGCCAAAAAGATAGTCAACACCCATTTTCCGATTACAAAACATCTAACCTACAATGTACCGATCTTGGTTTGAGTACCACAAATCTTGCCTATGTAATTTATACCTCAGGCTCAACAGGAAAACCCAAAGGTGTGATGCTAGAGCATCAAGGTGTTAGTAACTATCTAACGCATGTTCAGTCCTATCTACACGATGATCTTCGCTGTTCGGTCCTAAGTACCTCAATAAGCTTTGATGCGACTGTTACGACGCTTTTTGGCGCTTGGTTGAAAACCTCTGGATACCTTAAAATACTCCCTGAAAATTATAATATTTTCAATGAACTAAACGAAGCAGTACAAAGTGAAGAATGTACCCTGTTTAAGGTGACGCCTGCACATTTACAGGGCTTAGAATTGCCAAAAAAAGTGCTCAGTAAGCATGTTATTGTCGTTGGTGGTGAAGCGTTTAGTTATAAACTTGCCCAAAAAATGTCCGTATTGATGCCCAACAGTAGTTTCGTTAATGAGTATGGACCAACTGAAGCAACGGTTGGATGTAGTGCTGAAATGTTTAACGCACAAAACCTAGCGTCACAGGACGATTCGACCAATATCAATATTGGCCATCCGATACTCAATACTCAACTGTTAGTTTTAGATGCGTATAAGCAATTGTTGCCGATGGGGGCGTGTGGTGAGTTGTATATCGCTGGTGATGGGCTTGCCCGTGGTTATTTGAACCAGACAGAATTAACAGCAGAGCGTTTTGTTTGTAACCCATTCTTTGCTGCTAACCACCCTAACAGTTCAGAACGTTTGTATCGTACAGGTGATATTGTTCGGTATTTGCCCAGTGGCAAACTTGAGTTTATTGGTCGAATAGACGAGCAAGTAAAAGTCAGAGGGTTTCGTATCGAACTAGGAGAAATTGGTTATCAGTTGGAGCAGCTTGAAATCATTGATTCTGCGCTTGTGTTGGTAGCTGAAAATGCAGGTGTACAGCAGCTAATTGTTTATATCAAACCAGCTGAATCATCAATTGCAGCTGAGTCAGAATTACTGACCAGTATTAAAGAATATTTAGCATTGAGTTTGCCTGATTATATGCTTCCAGATGTTTATGTGCCAGTTGAGAATTGGCCGCTAACGCCGAATGGAAAAGTGGATAAGCGTGCATTACCGCGTCCTGAAAATACCAATGGTAAAGATAACTTTAACGGTGCCCAGACCGAAACCGAGGAAAAAATGCTGCGTATTTGGGCTGAATTACTGGGGATGAATGAAGCACAGATCAGCACTTCAGCAAGCTTCTTTGAGCTGGGAGGAAACTCTTTATTGACCATGCGAATGATGGTGAGGATCAAGACCGTGTTTAAGCAGATGCTAAATGTTGAGCAATTGTTTGAAGAACCAACGATAGCAAGTATCGCAAACAAGATTGACCTGATGATGATTTTGGATGAAAGCAGCGATATATACAGTGATGTAGACGTTATGTCAGAGGGCGCACTATAAGTCATCATTCGAATTGAGGTAGCAAAGCATGAAAAATAATATAAAAACGATGTATAAAAGAATGTGCGACAGCCAATATAGCCCTTATTTAATCGAATTAGACTGCGATAGTCACAGTGCATTGAGCTTCTTATCAGAACAGCAAGGCGATATTACAGAAATGCTCAACACTGCGGGAGCTGTGTTGGTAAGAGGTGGTCAGTTTAATAATTACAAAGCGGTCCAAGGCGTATCTGAACTGCTATTTAGCGAAACGCTTACATACAACGGCGAGCATTATCCCGCAGCAGAAGGTTCTACCGTTCAAAGACCTATCAACTACGCAAATGCAGAGTTTCTGTTATGGCATAATGAGAATACTTTCAATCATATGTTTCCTGCGCTAGCGATATTTGCTTGTGAACAAAAAGCGTTTGAAGGTGGCCAGACTCCAATTGTTGATAGCCGAGAAGTGCTAAAAAACTTGAACAGTGAGGTGAGAGACAGTTTCATTGAAAAGGGGATTATATATGTTCGTAAATATGAGTCACATGACTATCTTGGCGTAGGTTGGAAAACGATTTTTAATACCGAAGACAAGCAGCAGGTTGAGCATATGTGCAAAGAAAAGCACATGGACTTTGAATGGGTAAATGGTGACGTGTTGGTCACTCGCTCTATTAGACCAGCGGTGATGAACCATCCTGTTAATAATGAGCAGAGCTGGATTAATCAGGTACTACATTGGCATTTCCATTGCCTAAGTCCTGAGTCCCAAGAAGATGTCAAAGCCATGTATGAACAAGAGCTGTTGTATCCTCGCAATTGCTATTATGCAGATGGTAGTCAAATTCCAGATCACTATGTTGATCATATTCGTGATGTGTATAAACAATGCCAAATTCAGTTTGACTGGAAAAACGGTGATTTAATGCTTGTTGATAACGTGCTCAAAGCACATGCCAGAACGCCCTACAAAGGGGAAAGGAAGATACTCGTATCTTTTGGCAATCCAATAGGCTTTTAGTAAAGGGAAATTTAAAGTATGTCTAATAATATCGCGGATATTGTCAAGCGAGCGGCAGTACAGGGCGTGCTTCTTCATGTAGAAGGAAGTGAACTTCGATTTAAACTAAAAGTAAGTGAGTTTCCCGCTGAGATTAAGCAAGAAATCATTGCGAATAAGCAGGCGATTATTAGCTTTTTGCAGAAAATTCAGCGTGAACGCGCTGCAAATAAGCCTGAACATGCAGTGATAGCAAAAGTCCAAAGGGGGACAAAACCGCTACCCACCTCTTATGCGCAACAGCGATTGTTGTTGATAGATAAATTACAAGATGGGTCTGCTGAGTACAACTCACCAATCATCTTGCAGGTGTTAGGAAAATTAGATCTAGCGTTGCTAGACAGTGTATTTAGAGTGATTATTGAGCGACATGAAGTAATTCGTACCGTTTATACAGAACTTGACGGTGAAATGTATCAACAAGTTTGCCCTATTAATGAAATTGACTTTCATATTCGTGTAGAGGACTTAACTCATTTAGAAGAATCAACTCAACGCCTTGAAGTAGAACGTTTAATTGAGAGTGACCTTAAAAAGTCGTTCACCCTATCAAAAGACTTGATGCTGAGGGTTGGTTACTTTCAAACAGGCGACGCGTCAGGGACTTTTCTGTTGAATATGCATCATATTGCGACCGATGGATGGTCGATGGAATTGCTTACACGGGAATTCTTGACACTTTATGACGCATTTTACAAAAATAAACCAAGTCCTCTGGCTGAGTTAAGTATTCAATATGCCGACTATGCTGTGTGGCAAAGAAGCGGTGCGGAGTCTGAAAAGGTTGCAACGCAGTTGCAATATTGGGAGCAACAATTAACAGCGCTACCGCCAGTTCACGGCTTGATGCTAGATAGGCCACGTCCAAAGTACAGAACAAGTGATGGCGCTTGTTTAAGCCAACGCCTCTCAAAAGAGGTATCTCAAGGCTTAACGAGTGTTGCAAAGAAATATAATTTAACACCGTTTATGTTGTGCCATGGCGCACTGTCGTTGTTGTTATCACGACACAGCAACAGTCATGATATTGTGATAGGTACGCCTGTGGCAAACAGGCTACAAGAAGAGCTAGCGACATTAATAGGGTTCTTTGTGAATACCTTAGTGCTTAGAGTCAATACGGCTCATAAGACACTTGCAGATTATTTTGCACATATTAGACAGGTGAACTTGGCAGCACAAGCAAATCAGAGTGTCCCGTTTGAGCAGCTAGTTGAACGTTTAAAAGTACCAAGAAGCACCAACCACGCACCATTATTTCAAATCATGATGACCACGAATACAAACTATGGCGTGCTCAATGATAAAGAAACTACGCATCTTGCTGGATTAGACATTACACCTCATCATTCAGACAAAATCTCTGCGAAGTTTGATTTGAATATTAGCCTGGCAATACATGATGAAAGTGCAGAGGTTCACTGGACCTATGATGTCAGTTTGTTTGATGCGTGTACTGTAGAAAAGTTAAATGACCATTTATGTT